>JAFZXG010000039.1 GCA_017616925.1 Clostridia bacterium
ACCGGAAAGGAAACCGCCCGATAGGTTTTTAAGAACGAACAGCGTTTCGCCGTTAGAACCGAACACCAGCGAACATATCATATTCGGAATAGATACCATAACGCTTAATAAAAACAGTTTTATTCTCGAATAGACGCTGAACATAACGAAGGTTGCGAGTATTCCCGAAGTTACGCCCATTATAAGAAAAGTCACGAGTTTGGTCGCGTCCAAAGTTATACCCGAAAGCGATTCCGAAAACACGTCGAAAAGCGCAAGCAATATACAGAATATAAAGTGTATAAAAATAGCCGTCTTTCTGTTCGACAAAAACATTACCATTACCGCCGTAAAGGCGAACGGACGGAGAAACATCGTGAAACTGTCCCCGCTCCAGTACGAAAAACAGAACAGAATCCCGAGTTCCATAGTCAAAAAAAGCATTTCGGAGTTGCCCGCTTTTCTTAAAAAGTCCCTGTCCTCGAAAAAGAGATACAATATCATTACGACTACGATAACGATAACGAGTGCGACGAATTCCACGACCAGCGATACGTTCGACAGTATCGAAGCGGCGGGGTTACCGCCCGTGATCTGATTTAAGTAAACGCACCCGATAAATAACAGGAAAAGCAGACCTGCGTTGATAACGTAGGTCAGAACGTTTAATAAAACGTCCCGTTTCGTCCATTTCTGAAGTTTAAGCGATGTTCTTTCCATAACCGTCCTTTGTTCAAATAACGTGTCTGAAACTGATTTTTACTTTATAGATATACTCTCCGTCCGAAAAACTCTTTTCGGTTTCGGTCGCTACGATCTCCGCTCCGCCGGCCTTTTCGCCGGCAAGAATTTCCGCGCGTTCTCCGTCGTTATCGAAAGGAGAAACGTAAATAAATTCTTCGGTAACTATTACGCTCACCGTGGCAAGCACTTCTATGGGAACGACCGTTTCTTTTATCAAAGCGTAACCGCCGACGATAAGATCGCCTTTTTTCACCCTGTCGCCCGCGCCGAGCACGGCCGTTCCGCCGTAAACTTTAACGTATTCTATCACGCCGTCCGCGTCCGAATAAAGCGCAGAGCGGCGTTTTATTATATTTCTTTCCGAAACCGCGGACTCCAAACGTATTTTTAAGACGTTTCCTTCTTTTTTTATCCCTGCGAAAGACACTTCGGGATTCGCCGCCACAATTTCGTCCTCGAGTTTTTCAAAATCGAAAGACGAAAACCGAGTAAATTTTTCGACGCCCACCGACGAGAGATATTCCGATATACCGGTTTTCAACGCTTCGCCGCTGCCGGAATATTCTATCGAATAGATAAAATCGTTAGAAACTATCGTCGTCAGGATAAAAACGATCGCGCCTATCAGAATACCGAAGTTCTTTAAAAGGTATAAAAAGGGGTAAAAAAGTCCCCTGTCTTTTTCTTTTGTTATATTATTGTAGCACAATTCTTTCGTAATTGCAAAAAATTTTTTATTATCTCGGTATTTTATCGAAAAGCAAACGACCTTTTCGCCCGTTTTTCGCACGTTAAAGAGAGCAAGTCCTTTTTTCCCGCAATAATTTACGAGCGGATCGATATTCCGCCCGTTATATCTGTAATCGGTATAAAGTCCTAATCCCGCGAAAAAGTCTTTATCCTGCCGCAAATCAAAGCGTCCCCCTCGCATATTTTTTTTATTTCCAGTTCTTCGCCCGTTATACTCACCGTGCCTTTCTTTAAATAAAACACCACTTCGGTTTTGGAAAAACTTTTTATTCTTCCGACGCCCGAAATATAGATCGCGCCGTCACCGAATATCGTCGCGCGAAAGCCCGAAAAATCAAACCCCAAACTTTTTTTAACTTCTTCGGAAAACATAGTCCACCGCATAATTTTATGCTTTACGGTAAAATAAAATACCGAGAAAACTCTCGGTATTTCCTTAGTTTTAACCGCCTTTAAGCCTGCGGCTTACTTTTATAGAAGTTTATAAGACATCCTTTCGCGATTATCTCTTTTTCGTCGACGGTAAGCGGGGATATTTTTAAGACTATTTCCCTTTCTCTTTCCCCTAAAACTTTTGCCTTAAACTCGGTCGCGCCGCTTAATAACGCCTTTTTAATACCTTTAACGAAGATATATTCGCCGACGGTAAAATCGTTTTTTTCGCAAAGGAAAGGTATCATACCCCAGTTTATAAGATTGCTCCTGTATCTCTTGGTCGCGTACTCTACGGCGATATTCGCCACCCCGCCTAAAACTCTCTGGCAGGACGCCGCCTGTTCTCTCGCCGAACCGTCGCCGGGCTTTACGGCGCAGACCACGCTGCCGTAAGTCGTAGTCTTTTCGTCAAGCCCCGTTTCCTTCGGAAACCCTTCGTTCTTCACCGCCTTCGCGCGACCGACGTACGCGGGATCTTTTCTCGAAAGCGCAAATTCCGAAAGTTTTAAGGGATTAGACCTGTACGACGAAGTCTCGCCCGAAGGTATCAGTTCGTCGGTCGTGGTGACGGGATCGGTAAGCACCGAAGCGACCTTTAAAAGAAGGTCGTCCTTTAACTCTTCCATCCTGGGCCAGTCTGCAATGTTCGGACCGTAAACGAGCGCGCGGTTTTCTTCACCCTTTCCGACGGCGTCCACCACTCTCGCTTTATAAATCTTACCGTCGAACCTGTATTTTTTTATTCGTTTCGAGTATTCCATGTCCATAGCCGAAGTTATCGCGCCGCCGTTTTTCGCCGTAGCGGCGATACTTCTCGCGTCCATTAAAGCGACTGCGGAAAGTTGCCCGTCTTTTGGTTTACTGCCTTCTCTCGACTCGAAGTTTCTGGTGGTATGGCGGATAGACAGTCCGTTGTTCGCAGGAACGTCGCCCGCACCGAAACAAGGACCGCAGAACGCCGTCTTTATCACCGCGCCGTTTTCCATAAGTTTTCCCGCGTATCCGTTATCGACGAGACCCTTATATACGGGTTGACTCGCGGGATAGACGTTCAAGGTGAAATCCCCGTTTTCTATCGCCGTGTCGCCGAGAATTTCGGAGGCTTCGGCAAGATTTTCGTATAATCCCCCCGCGCAACCCGCGATAACGCCCTGCGTGGCGTAAACTTTGCCGTCCTTTATTTTATCCGTGAGTTTAAACTCGCCCTTGCCTTCGGGCAGAAGTTTCTTACCCTTTTCTTCGCACTCGCGTAAGAGTTCGTAAGGACGGGAAAGGAATTCCCTTATGGTATATGCGTTGGACGGGTGGAACGGAAGAGCGATCATAGGCTCTATTTTAGAAAGATCTATGACTACCGCTTTGTCGTAATACGCGCCGTTTTCGGCTTTCAATTCATTATACGCCGCGGCTCTGCCGTGCGCGGCGAAATACTCGGCGATCTTTCCGTCCGTTTCCCACACCGAAGAAAGACAGGTCGTCTCGGTGGTCATAACGTCTATACCGAGTCTGTAATCCATCGACAGCCCTTTTATGCCCGTGCCTATGAATTCGAGTATCGCGTTCTTTACGAATCCCGACTTAAAGGTCTCTTTAACGAGAGCAAGCGCGACGTCGTGCGGACCTACTCCCTTACGGAGCCTGCCCTTTAAATATACCGCCACGATCTCGGGATAATCTATATCGTAAGTCCTTTCGAGCAGTTGTTTTACGAGTTCGGGGCCGCCTTCCCCGACGGCGAGAGTACCCAACGCACCGTAACGGGTGTGAGAATCCGAACCCAAGATCATTGCGCCCGAAAACGCTCTCGTTTCACGCATATACTGATGTATTACGGCAAGATGCGGCGGCACGAACACGCCGCCGTACTTTCTGACCGCCGAAAGTCCGAAAACGTGATCGTCCTCGTTTATCGTTCCACCGACCGCACACAGAGAGTTATGGCAGTTGGTAAGCGTATAAGGAATAGGAAATTCCTTTAAGCCCGACGCCTTCGCCGTCTGCACGATACCTACGTAAGTTATATCGTGCGAAGTTATTTCGTCGAATTTTATTTTAAGTTTCTTATCGTCACCCGAAACGTTGTGCGCCGAAAGTATTTTGTAAGAAATAGTGCGTTTTTTTGCGTTTTCGTCTACGCTTTTCGCGCGAACGAGTTTCCCGTCCGAATAGTAAACGCCTTTTTTAATGAGTTTTATCATTACCGCCTCCGTTGTTTACCGTTTCAGTATATCACAGAGAAAATTTTTTTGCAAGCCGCAGGAGAGTCTATACTTCACCAAAATAATTCATATTACGCCTTGATTTCCTTTCCCTTTTATATTAGAATATAAGTATGAAAAGTTTCAGATTCAAATTTCACCCGTCGGTATGGTTTCTGCTCGCCGTAGCACTCGTACTTTCGGGTGCGGGCGTCGGGTTTAATATCTATAACTTTATAGAATACCTGCCTTACGGCGCGGGAAAAACGGTGCCTTATATCGTTATCGCGGCGATTTCGGCACTCGTATTTATCTTGAGTTTAAGCATGCTCGTCCGCTCAAAGTATATCGTAAAAGACGGGTATATAATTTCCTGTTTCGGATTTTTAAGAAGTAAGATCAAAATATCCGAACTTTCGGGTTTTTCGCACTTTAAAAAAACGGATAAACTCGTAGCTTACTTCAAAAACGGTAAGTATGCCGTTATCGTGGTGTCCCCCGCCGCTTTCGACGACTTCGTGGCGGCAGTAAGAGAATACGACAAAACGATAATCTGTACCCGCGGCGACGACGAAAGCACGCCCGTTTAGTATAAACTTAAGGTACTGAAATGGAAATCAACGGAAAGATAAAAAAACTGAAAGAAATAATCGACGGTTCGGATAATATCGTGTTTTTCGGCGGGGCGGGCGTTTCCACCGAAAGCGGCGTTCCCGATTTTCGCAGTAAGGACGGACTCTATAATAACCGCGGCGTAGAGTTTGAAAAATACCCGCCTGAATATCTTTTAAGCCACGGTTGTCTCGTCAACGAACCGAAAGTGTTTTTCGAGTTCTACCGTCAAAAAATGGACGCGAGAAGCGTTAAGCCCAACGCCGCGCACTATTATCTCGCGGATCTTGAAAAGGCGGGTAAATTAAAAGCCGTCGTGACGCAGAATATCGACGGGCTTCATCAGAAAGCGGGAAGCAAGACCGTTTACGAGATACACGGTTCTACTTTCCGCAATTACTGCGACCGTTGCGGGAAACGTTATCCGGAAGATTTCATATTCGACTCGACCGATCCCGTTCCGACCTGTTCGGTCTGCGGCGGAACGGTCAGGTGCGACGTAACGCTTTACGAAGAGTCTCTGCCCGAAGACGCGGTAAATAACGCCGTCCGCGCGATAGCGAACGCCAAGGTGCTTATAATCGGCGGCACTTCTCTTACGGTGTACCCCGCGGCGTCCTTTATAGATTATTTCCGCGGAGAAAATCTCGTCGTAATAAACAAAGATCCCCTGTCTATCCGTCTCGATCCCGAAAAAGACCTTGAAATAAACGCCCCTATCGGCGAAGTCTTTTTAAAATTACGTAAACTATACCTAAACGGTTAAACCCGTCTTCTGTCTTTAGTTCGTCTTTCGACTTATATCTTTTCGTATATATCTTTGAATTTCTTTATGCTTGCGAAAAGATCCTTTACGCCGTCGAACACGTTTTCCTTCGTATATTCGCAAAGATAAGCGGTAACCTCCAACGTAAAATCACCCGTATAATTTATCTCTTTCAACGCCTTCGCGACCGAATAAAAGTCAATGTCCATAGAAAACGGGATCTGATGTGAATCGTGCCACTTGTCGTTGTCGTGGATATGCAACGCTTTTAATCTGTTTCCAAGCGCTCTTATCATTTCAACGGCGGAAGTTCCGTTGCCTTTCATCTCCGCGTGCCCTACGTCGAGACACGCCACGAGATATTCGTCGTTAAACAGATCCAAAATGGCGTTAAGTGTCTCGGGATTCCAACCCATTGCAAAAGCCTGCTGATCCTTTTCCTTGTCCCAGTGCCACACGTTTTCGGTCGCGATCTTAACGTTATGCTGTTTAGCAAACGGCAATAATTTCCCGAATAATTCCGCGTTGCCCTCTAATCCGCTTTTGGTTGCGGGATGGATCACACAGATCTCCCCGCCGACTTCGGCGGTACACTCTATAGCACGCAGCAGGTAATCGAACATCGCGGGCTTGTCGCTCGGAAACGGCGCGTGCGATTGATTACAGAAAATGCCGTTATCGGTCGCGACGTTTTTAAGTTTTCTCGCAAAAGACAAATAATTTTTCGTATTCAAAGGATGATCTTTTAAAGAAAGGCTGTTCGTTTCCTTATGCCACTCGTACATTTCGGTCATAGAAAAGTCCCAGGCGGTAAAGCCCGCTTTCGCGACGTATTCTATCGCTTTTTCTTCGCCGACTATTTTAGATATAGAACCGATCTGTGTAGAAGTTTTCCCGGACATAACCTATTCCCCCTCTATTTTATTATACCGCCCGTAAAACAAAATACAACGGGCAAACGCGCGCGGATAAAGACGATATAAAAGACAGCGGAAAAAAAAAGACTCGGTTCAGGTTTTACGAAAATCAAAGTATCGTTATTTTAGTCGCCACGGTTTCGTTAGCCGTTTCAAAGATCAGTTCGAGATCTTCGCCTTTCGGAAAACCGACCTTAAATTCGATATCGGGCGCACCCGAAATATCTGCATACGAAGTTACGTCAACACCGCCGACTTTTATCGCAGTTATCTCCAAAGAAAGTTCCATATAACTTATATCGATAAAAGGATTAACTTCTGTATATACAGCCTCGAAGGGATACTCTACAAACTTTTTATTGACGGAAGCGTTCGTTACTTTAGTTTCCGTTTCGACGAGATCGCCGCCCTCCGTCCTGTCGCCCACTAAAGCGTAAGCGTTAAAGATGTACGCCGTACCCGACTCGCAGACTATTTCCCAGATTATCATCTTCGCGCCCGAAAACTCCCCGCCGAACAGATCTTCCGCGGTAACGGTAGTCTTTCCGTCGCTTATCGAAGTATAATATGTGTGTTTTTCTTCGCTTACCTTGGTCGGCGATTCGCCTGTGAACTCGTATCCTATCTCGTAAACGTCGACGTAATTTTTGATCGCCGTCACCAAGAGCATCTTGCCGTTATCTTTGGATAATCTCGCTTTGGTTGCGGAAAGCGTCGGCTCTATTCCCGGCGTATTAATCGCGTGCGCCGTATTCACGAAAGACATAGGCAACATGCCGAGTGCGAGACAAAATGCTAATAATACCGTTAAAACGCTCAATTTTAACTTTCTCATAATTTTTCTCCTTGGTCAAACCCGCCTTTTACGGTTTACCACCACGCGCCGTTTCCTAAATCGTAGTCGTTGGTTTCAAGTCCCGTCGATTCGAAGAGAACCTTTTCGCCATCCGTTCCGTCGTATAAAGGTATCCACTCTATCTCGGGCGCACGGTACTCTTTATTTTTCTGCATCGTTTCTTTTGTCTCCTTGATAATATTACGTTTATTTCAATACTGCCTTTATTCTGCGGATACCCGAAGAAGAAGATTCTTCTTTGGTAATTTTAAATTTACCGAGTTCAAAGGTGTTTTTTACGTGCGGACCGCCGCAGATCTGTTTATCCACGTCCCCTATCGTATAAACCGAAACGATCTGATCTTCGCTGTCCGCGTGGAACACGCCGTACGCGCCCGCTTTTACCGCGTCTTTATAGGGAAGTTCTTCTCTTACGACGGGGATAGCGCGTTTTATGGCGGCGTTTACGAACTCTTCGAGAGACTTTAACTCTTCGTCGGTCATCTTATGGTCGCAGTTAAAGTCGAAACGCAGTCTTTCTTCGGTTATATTAGAACCTTTCTGTTCGGTTTTATTTCCGAACATTTTTCTTAATCCCGCAAGCATAATATGCGTCGCAGTATGGTACTTCGTAGTCATTTCCGTTCTTTCGGTAAGCCCGCCTTTCGCCGCGGCGGCTTGCGCTTTGGATAGTTCCTGATGGGCTTTGAACGCTTCGTCGAAACCGACCTTATCTACCGAAAGTCCGCGCTCTGACGCAAGTTCTTCGGTAAGTTCCAAAGGGAAACCGAAGGTATCGTATAATCTGAACGCCTGTTTACCCGATATGGCGGTCTCTTTCTGATAGGCGGGATCTTTTAACGACATAAATTCGTTCTTTCTCTCTAACCCCGTGACCGTCTTTTCAAACTCTTTTATGCCCGCGGCGAGCGTCGCTTCGAATTTCTTTATTTCCTTTTCTATTTCGGAAAGGATATATTCTTCCTTTTCCATAAGCAAGGGATACGCTTCGCCGTAAACGTCTTCAATAAAGATCTTGGCGACCGATAGCATTTCTTTAGAGTCCACGCCGAGATTTTTGGAATATCTGATCGCGCGTCTTAAAAGCCGTCTTAAAACGTAGCCCGCGCCCGTGTTTAACGGAACGATGCCGTTCACGTCGCCTATAAGCATGACCGCGGTGCGCGTGTGGTCGGCGATTATACGCATCGCCTTTTTAGCCGATTCGTCTTTTTCGTAACTTTTCCCCGAAATTTTCTCTAAGTGCGCGATCGCGCCCGCGAAAAGATCGGTCTTATATCCGTCGTCGAGTCCGTTTAAAAACAGCAAAAGCCTGTCGAGTCCGAATCCCGTATCAACGTTTTTGTTTTCGAGTTCAACGTAGCCCGTCGCGGTCTTTTTGTACTGCATATACACGTCGTTACCTATTTCGACGAATCTGTCCGACGTCAAAAAGTCCGAAGAATCCTTGCCGTCTTCTTTGGGATAGAACCACTCGTTATCAGGGCCGCAGGGCGTACCGACCGTGCCTTCTAATTCCCACCAGTTGTCTTTCTTCGGAAGATAGAAGATATTTTCCTTCTTTATTCCGAGATCATGCAAGAGTTTCGCAGTCTCTTCGTCGCGGGGCGCGGCGTCGTTGCCGCAGAACACCGTCGAGCAGATCTTGTCCTTATCGAAACCCAAAACTTCGGTCAAAAACTCGAAAGTCCACGCCGTCTTTTCCTTTTTAAAGTAGTCGCCCAAGGACCAGTTCCCCATCATTTCGAAAAAGGTAAAATGCGTGGCGTCGCCGACGGATTCTATATCGACCGTACGCACGCAGCCCTGCACGTTGCAAAGCCTTTTTTTGCCCGAAGGATGCGGTTTGCCGAGAAGGTAAGGCATCAAAGGTTGCATGCCCGCCACGTTGAACATTACGCCCGTCGTACCGTCGCCTATCAACGATACCGCGCCGACGTTTAAGTGCCCTTTACTCTCGTAAAACTTGATCCATTTGTTTCTTAACTCTTTGGAAGTAAACATAATGCTGTCCTTATATATCGTTTTATATGCTTTCTAAATAAAAACTAACGGGACGAAACCCGTCGTTACACGAGATCATAGCCGAATTTTTATTCTTCATCCAACCGTCGTAAAGATCGGTTGCGCCGTTAGACAACGCGAATACGAAAGGATATAAATTCTGCCACGCACTTTCGCAAAACCCTTTCGGGATCTCGGCGTTTATAGACACGAATACCTGTCCTTCCGAATAGGCGCAAGCGTGAATGATCGGGTTTTCGTACTTTTCGATCAAGTCCTTATGTTCCGCCTTTTTTACGATGGTGATCTTAACGTCTTTCATCTCTACCTTTTCGTTATGGTTACGCCGTCTTTACCTATCGCGACGTTATAGCCTTTCGCCGTTATCTCCGCCCTTAAAGCGTCCGCGGTGGCGTAATCTTTGACCGTTCTTGCCGCCTGCATCTTTTCTGATAGGTCGGTTATCTCTTTCGGAATAGAAGATCCTGCTTTTTTCTCGGCAAACCCTATAAAGTCTTCGGCGTTTTCGCAGAATAGTCCCAAAAGCGAATAGGTCTTTTTGATCTGATTTATATCTTCGCCCGCGGTCTTATCTCCGCTTAAGATCTTCGCCTTTATCTCCTTAAAGTACCCGTAAAGGTTCGATATCGCAAGCGCGGTGTTAAAGTCGTCGTCCATAGCCCTATTGAACTCGTCGTCGATCTTCTTGTTTTCGCCCGCTATAGAGATACCTTTTTCTTCCGCAAGCGCGATCGTCTTATAGAACTCGCAAAGATGTTTTTCCGCGTCTGGAAAGAGCGAATCGGTAACGTTTATGTCGCCGCGATAGTTGGTCTCAAGGAGCGCGAACTTGATCGTTTCGGGCGAGTATTTATCCAAAAGGTCTTTGAGTAAAAGGCTGTTGCCGAGCGATTTACTCATTTTTTGACCGTTCACTTTTATAAGCCCGTTGTGTATCCAGAAATTCGCGAAAGGTTTGCCCGTTAAAGCCTCGCTCTGCGCGATCTCGTTTTCGTGGTGCGGGAAGATAAGATCCCTGCCGCCGCCGTGGATATCCACCCTGTCGCCGAACGCCTTTTTATTCATTGCCGAACACTCTATATGCCAACCGGGTCTCCCTTTCCCCCAAGGCGATTCCCAGTAGGGTTCGCCGGGCTTTGCCGATTTCCAAAGCGCGAAGTCAAGGGGGTTTTCCTTAAGTTCGTCGTTATCGACTCTCACGCCGTTCATGGCGTCTTCCAAATTTCTGTGCGAAAGTTTGCCGTAGGACGAAAAACTTTCCACCTTAAAGTACACGTCGCCCTTTTCGGTGACGTAGGCGTGCCCCTTTTTAACGAGTTCCGAAACGAAATCTATAATATCTCCTATACAGTCCGTCGCTTTAAGCCAGATATTCGGTTCGCCTACTTTTAAGCGCGCCATCTCTTTGTCGATAACTTTTATCATATCGGCGGCGTACTTATCCGCGGGAACGCCCGTCTCGTTGGATTTCGCGATTATCTTATCGTCAACGTCGGTATAGTTTCTGGCATAGATAACCTTATATCCCGATTTTTCGAGATACTTCCTTATAATGTCGTAGATGATAGCCTGATAAGCGTGTCCTATATGCGCCTCGCCCGAAACGGTGATACCGCAGGCGTACATCTTGACCTTCCCGTCTTCAAGCGGAATAAATTCCTGTTTTCTGCCCGACAGCGTGTTGTAAATCTTCATACTCTATTTCCCGCTCTTTAATTTTTTTATTTCCTCTTCGAGTTCGAACACCTTGTCTCTCAAATGGCAGATCTCCTCCGCCACGGGATCGGTCTTTTCCTGCTCTAAATCGCATACCTTTTCGCCGTTTATTCTCACGACTTTTCCCGGGACGCCCACCACCGTGGCGTAAGCGGGAACTTCCTTTAAAACCACCGCGCCCGCGCCGATCTTGGCGTACTCGCCGACCGTGAACCCGCCGAGTATCTTCGCGCCCGCGGATATTATCGTGCCTTTCTTTATGGTCGGATGCCTTTTGCCCTTTTCTTTTCCCGTGCCGCCTAAAGTAACGCCCTGATAAATGACGACGCCTTCTTCTATCTCCGCGGTCTCGCCGATAACGACACCCGCGCCGTGATCTATGAATACCCCGCCCGCTATCTTCGCCGCGGGATGTATTTCTATCCCCGTAAAGAATTTGCCGATCTGACTTATTATCCTTGCGAGCAGTTTGAATTTTATTCTATGGAAAAAGTGAGCGACTCTGTGATACGACAGCGCTCTTACCCCCGAATAAGTAAGCCATATTTCAAACTTGTTTCTCGCCGCGGGATCGTTGGCTTTCGCCGCTCTTATGTCGGCGCGTAATCTTCTTAACATGTTTTACCCTTAATCATTATACCTTTTATCTTCGGTTTTGACAATCAAATGAAAATCTTAATAGACTTTTATTCCCTTTTCTTCTATGGATTTTTTAAGGTCTTCCGGAAAAGACTTATCCACGACCATTATATCTATATCGTCTAATTTCGCGAACGAATACGGCGTTTTTTTGTTCACCTTCGATCCGTCGAGCAGCATTATGACCGTATCCGCCTTTTCGATGACCTTTCTCTTTATATCCGCCTCGGTCTGCATACCGCAGGTAAACGAACCCGAATCTTTATTAAAACCCGTAGCCGTCATCACCGCGATCTGAATATTTATCTTATCAATAAAATCGAGACAGGTGCTTCCCACGGTCAGAAAGTCGTTTCGGCGAAGATCTCCGCCGAGCAGCGCAACCTTGGGTTTTTCCTTTCTTATGACCGTTTCCGCAACGACGAGCGCGTTCGTTAAAACATAAAAATTTTCGTCGGGCAGTGCGCGGGCAAAATAAGTCGCGGTAGAACCGCCGTCGATAAAGATGCAACTCGACGGCTCTATGATGCTTACCGCTTTACTTGCGATCTCAAGTTTTTCTTGCGCGTTGTACACGATACGTTCCGCAAAATCCGCCTCTTTGGCGCGCAGGACCGTATCCACCGAAAGCGCGCCGCCGGGAATCTTTAATATGGCGTTCTCTTCTTCGAGTTTAGTTAGATCTCTTCTGAGCGTCATTGAAGAAACTTCTTTAAATTCCGCTTCGAGTTCGTGAAGCGAGACCTTGCCCTTTTTGTCGATAAATTCTTTTATACGAAGTAACCTATCTTTCATATTATTCTCCTGTTTGCGTATATGTTACACCGTTTTAACATTTTTTGCAATAGTTTTGTTAAAAAATAACAAAGTTTTTTGAAATTCTTTTTATTTATTTCCAAAAAAAATAATTGATCTTAAAAATATTGATTTTATTCCCGATTCCTTGTATAATGTGGCTAAACGAAATATTTACGGAGATTGAAAATGCTTGACGTAAAACGAATTTACGAAGAAAAAGAAAAACTTACCGAACTTTTAAAGAGAAAGGGTTATGACGCCGATTTCGACGCGATAATTGAGACGGACGAAGAAAGACGCAGGCTGGTCGCGGGCGTCGAGACCTTAAAAGCCGAAAGAAATAAAGTTTCCGCCGAGATCCCCAAACTCAAAAAAGAAGGAAAACCCGTGGAAAGCATCTTCGAAGAAATGCGGACCTTGGGCGATAAAATCGCGGAAGAAGACGCTAAAATAAAGAAAGCGGAGGAAAAACTCTTCGATCTTTTGGCGGTGATCCCCAACGTTCCCGACGAAGATCTTTTATCGGGCGAAAAGGAGAATAACCAAGTTATTAAAGTCGTGGGACAAAAACCCGAATTTAATTTTAAGGCAAAAAATCACGTCGATCTATGCACCAAACTCGGAATAATCGATTACACGCGCGGTACGAAACTCTCCGGCGGCGGATTCTGGCTGTACCGCGGGGACGGAGCGAGATTAGAGTGGGCGCTCCTTAACTTCTTTATTTTTGAACACTTAAAAGACGGATACGAATTTATCCTTCCCCCGCATCAGTTGGGATACGACTGCGGATTCGGGGCGGGACAGTTCCCTAAGTTCTCGGACGAAGTGTACTGGCTCGACTGCGACGAGGACAGAAAGAAAAACCGCTTTATGCTTCCCACCGCCGAGACTGCGCTCGTCAATATGTACGCGGGCGAAATAATAGACGAAAGCAAACTCCCCTTAAAGTTCTTCGCTTATACTCCCTGTTACAGAAAAGAGGCGGGTTCTTACCGCGCCGAAGAACGCGGTATGATAAGGGGGCATCAGTTCAACAAAGTGGAAATGGTGCAGTACGCTCATCCCGAACACTCAAAAGAGGCGTTCGAAGAGTTGGTCGGAAAGGCGGCGTCGCTTATGGAAAAACTCGGACTTCACTTCAGAGTGTCGAAACTCGCCGCGGGCGACTGCTCGGCGTCTATGGCACGGACTTACGATATAGAAGTGTGGATACCGTCTATGCAGATATACAAGGAAGTCTCTTCGGTATCCAACGCGAACGATTATCAGGCGAGAAGAAACAATACCAAGTTCAAAAACACCAAGACGGGTAAAAACGAGTACGTTCACACCCTTAACGGTTCCGGACTCGCCACGTCGAGAGTGTTCCCCGCGATAATAGAACAGTACCAGAACGAAGACGGTTCGATCACAATTCCCGAAGTTTTAAGACCTTTTATGAACGGACAGGAATTTATAAGATAAAAGGGAAAAAGGTCGGATCGACAAGTTCCGTCCTTATCTTTACACGCCACCGACGACGGCGTTTGACAAACGCCGTCGGATACTGTATAATGTTTTTATCATGCCCAGAAAAAGACAAAATAAGAAATACACGAAGATGGAAATAGACGAGGAAACGCAAGAATTAAAACTCGTCGTCGTAGATGAAGATCCGCCCGAAGAAGCCGATTCCGAACGCTTTTCGGAAGAAGAAAATGAACTTCCGAAAGTAGTTATCGACAACCCGAAACAACTCAACATGACCAAAATGTTGGGTTTTGAAACCGATAAATCGATCGATAAACGCAGAAGGTTTCTAAAGAACGTCGTTACGGCGATCTTCGTCGCCTTCGTCATCGGCGTTCTTTTTTATACCGCCGTCGCCGACTTTACGAGCGAAAATCTCGCCTCTTTCGACGACGTGTCGAAAACTATTCTTCACAACTGGTATTATATCATATACGCGGTGCTCTCTCTTCTCATATTCTTCGTGGCGAAAGGTCTGCTCCGCGCTTTTTTATGCCGTTCGGTAACGGGTAAATTCAGATTCCACAGTTCTTTCAACGCGGGCGTGGTGTGTCAGTTCTACAATTTCGTAACGCCGCTTGCCATGGGCGGACAACCGTTTGAAATCTCCTATCTCGCCAAGAAAAAGTTCGAGGGCGGGCACGCGTCGTCAATATCGCTTTCGTCCTATCTTATCAATATGTTCACCTACGCCATTCTGTATCTTTTCGCGATATTAGCCTACAAGAACAACTGGCTGAATTACGTCCCCAACGCCGCCGGCAATTCGGTGTTGGATTACTTCCCCCACACTATTTTAGTCGCGGCGATAGTGGGAACGTCGATAAGCCTTTTTATGCCCGCGCTTATACTTATCTTCTCGATTTTCCCAAGACTCGGTTATTTTATCGTAAACTTTATAATATGGATCATAGGGAAATTAAGACTCACCAAAGACCCGAAATTGCTTAAAATAAAACTTTTGCGCACGCTCATTATAAATTCTCGGTCAATGAAACGATTGTTTAGAAAACCCTTGACGCTTTTACTTTCGAGTCTGTTCGGATTCGCGGAAGCACTCGCCTACGCCACCATAGCGTATTTCGTTCTTAAATTTTTCGGTTTCGACTGGGAAGCGCCGCACATACTCGAATGGTTACAAGTCGTCACCATAATAACTCTGATAAACGCGGCTTCGTCCTTTATTCCCACTCCCGGAAGTTCGGGTGCGGCGGACATCTCTTTCTACGCGCTTTTCTCGATAGAACTTCTGGGCGGTTTCGGATTTACCGCAATGCTTATCTGGCGTATGCTTTCGTTCTATCTCATAATAATCCTGGGATTCGTGTTCGTCAAAACCGTCATAAAACGAGACATAGAACGCACGAAGTATTATTCGTAAACCGAAATAAAGAAATAAAAGATTCGCAAATTACGACGCGAACCCAAAAAGCGAAATAAAAACACGGCGGTTTGTCGTAAACGGGAAGCATCTTCGCAAATAAATTTGCTACGATGGACTACGCAAGTTTTATAAGTCCGTCAAAGGCGTCCGAACCGATGGGTTCTCACCGACGTTAGAATCAAAAAGAAAAGACAGGCAAAAACCTGTCTTTTCTTTTGGCAACAACTTGTTATTCTAATACCGGACGAAATCCCCCGTTTTTTGGACGAACTCTTGCTTTGTCGGACGAAATTTATAATCTCTTGGAGGAAATCGAAATCGACGGACGAAAACCATAATTCTTAAGGTTGACTCACCTATCTGCAATCTTCCTATTTGTATTTTTCTAACAAAGGCAATGACCATTTCAAAATCCATCGCTTCGTGGTGTCATG
>JAFZXG010000040.1 GCA_017616925.1 Clostridia bacterium
ATTTCTCCTTGGTAAATTACGCGGAGATCTTCCGCGCTGTCATATTATATGCGGAGAAAAAAACCGACGTGAACGCGCGGTTTACGGTGGGCATAATAAAAGGCGGCTTCCGATAAGGAAAGCCGCCGGATCGTCTTATTATTAAGCCTGTTCGATCTCGATACCGTCGTATACGCCCGTATCGGCGAAAATATAAGACGTGCAGAAGATATTGAACGTAAGGTCGTGATTAGTGGTTTTCCAACCTTCTACTCTGCCTACTCTTATCGTAAACGAATCGCCCTGAACGAGCGTGCTTTTAAGCATACCCATTATAAGCGAAAAAGCCGAACTTGCGGTAAAGCCCGAATCGACGAGATTGTCGATCGCGTACGTTTCGTTCTGTCCCGTCGTCTTGTTGAAAAACGATATCGACAGGATCTTGTCGTAAGTAGTCGAAGAAGGAAGTACGCCCGCCTGAGCCGCTATACTGCCTTCGTCAACGGTATCGAAATAGATTACGGTGTTTTTGGTGTTGACGTTTATCTTTACTCCCAACGACCATCTGCCCGAAACGTATCCGTAGTTCTTGCCGCCCGACGCCAAATAAGTCGCAAGGAGTTGCCCGACCACGTTGACGACGCCTCTGTCTTCCTTTTCGGGATCGTCGGTCGTCTTTAACGGGATCGCGAAGTTTATGGATTCGTAGTTGGTGTTGCCCGCGTTAGTAATACCTACGAGTTCGCCGTAAAGATTGTAAAGTCCGCCGCCCGAATTACCGGGGTTGGTGCCGACGGCTATCTGCAAAAGCGTCATATATCCCGCGGATTCGCAGAGAATATTTTCTCTTACGGGATTCGCCACGCCGAGACTCGTCGCCGAACCGGGAAGCGTTCCCGTGGGGTTGCCTATCGCGAACACGTTTTCGTAAAGCCCGACCGAATAGCGCGAAGTGTCCATCACCTTCGCCTTTTCGATAGTCGCCGCGATCGCGTCGCTTGCGACGAAGAGTTTTATAAGCGCTATATCCGAAACTATGTCTCCGCCGACGAGCGATACCGCCTGATTTTCGGCTATCGCGCCGCCGATCTTACCGCTGAAAATATAATCGTCGTTATCGTATGAATAGTTTTCGTCGGGAACGTAAACGGTTATGTCCCCGCCCGCGGAAATCATATGATGGCAGGTGACGACGTAGAAGATATTGTCTTCCATATCGCCGTAATCCACACCGTCGTCCACGTCGATTATAACGCCAGAACCGTAGCCCGAAGTCTTGATAGCCACCGAAGTCCTTGCGACTTGCAGCCTTGCTTCCCTTTCGGAAAGCGGGGACGCAGGTCTTTCTTCGGTACTCGCTATCGTAACGTTTCTTGCCATTTCGGACGACGAGTCAAGTACTACCGAATAATCCGTTGACGCCCCGTTCGTATCACCTTCGTCCGACGTGTCGCCGTTAATATGCTTTTCGCTGACGAAAGTCATGCAACCGCAGGAAAAAGTCATCGTAAAGGCGAGCGTGATGCAAATTAAAAATAAAGCGAGTTTTTTCATATTCCCGTCTCCGTTTACTCCTAAAAAATATCTTTCGTTTCTCCCGTCTTTATATTGTAGCACAATTTAAAGAAAAAAAATACTTTTTAACGAAAAAAATACTTTTTGTTTAATGCTTTTTATTTAAATTTCGTCAATAAAAAACGGGCGTGATACGCGCCCGCGGTTCTCCGTAAGGGGTAAACGGAGAACAACGCCGCCGTATTACCGACCTATAAGAGATTATATAAACGGCAGCGTTAAACGGAAATTTTTCGATAACCGTCGTTAAATAAAATTACCGTACCGCCGATAAAAAGAGTATGAGCGTTATTTTAAGTATTATGCCGATTATTTTAATATCTTCTTTATTTTTCGGATTCTCACCGCTTGAACAACGGACAGCACGCCCGAAGATAACGCAAGAATCGCGGGAATAACCGCAAGCGACCTTATAGAACATTTTACGTTGCCGCCACAGTAAACCGAAAGTATATCCGCGTTTTTCATTGACAGCGCGACGATAAAACATACAGTAATCATCACAGCGGTCAGAACCGAGAGCGCCGCGAGCGGGTAATTTAAAAACCGCTTTTTATAAATAAGCGCAAACGCAAGATTTATTGCCGAGAATATAAGTTGTGCGACGGCGGCAAAAAAAGCGATAACCGTATATATGCCGAGTGTTTCGCAATATGTTTCCGCATAGTAGTAAAAGGGCATAGCCATATCGCCGACAAAATTTTCCGCCGAAGAATACTTGCCCGTAAGCGCGGCAATAAGCGTGTTGAAACCCGAAATCTTTACCTCGACTCCGACGTCTGTATTATGGACGTAAGCCCAGTTCAAAAAGAAAGCGAGAACGACGAGTATCGAGATTGCCGCCGCTACCGTTTCAAGCGGAAACAGGGCTTTGTTTGCTATCATAAACCGTCTTTCTTTGTCTTTTCTTATGTTTTCTTCTCTCGTCTTTTTGTTCGCCATTTTCCCCTCCTACTTCGTTACGAAATAATTAAGCCCAGAATAATCTTCTATTAAACTTATCGAGGAAACGTCGAAAGAGAGAAACGTTATCTCTTCTTTTCTGCCCGTAATTTCCCCGTTTTCATAGGCGTAAACGCTGACTTTGGTCTTTTCCGCGCCGGAAAGCCGCCCCTTTATATGAACCCACGTTTTATCGGCGCTGTCCTCACTCTGATTTGTGGGCGCGGGAATATCTCCGTCGTATTTTAATATAAAACCTATAACCGTGTCCCTTCCACACGTACAGCCGTAGCCCGAAGAACATTTTCTCACTCCGCAAACGTATTCCGCGCCGCTTTCCACGTCGGTAAGAGAATAGGTAAAACAGTCGAATTCCACGTTTTTACCGAGGTACTGTTCAGGGTAATACTGAATATTAGTCATTACCTTAAAAAAGGTTTTTTCGTTAAGTATATATTCGTTCGGCGCACACGCGGAAAAGTACGGAACAGACGCAAAAGCGAACAATAAAAAGATAACCGAAAAAATTTTAAATCCGCGTTTTACCGTTTTTTTCATTTCGCCTTTCCTCCTTTAAGAGAACCGATAAGCCAAAACGCGAAGAAGACTATAATATCCACGCAGACTATCGTAGGACCTACAGGCGTATCGATAACGACCGACAAAAGAACCCCGAAAGCCGTGCATATTACCGAAAGTATCGCGGAGCAAAGCGTTACGGACTTAAAGGTTTTGAAAACTCTCATAGCCGAAATCGCGGGGAAAATTATCAGTGCGGAAATAAGAAGAGAACCGACAAGGCGCATTGCGAGGACTATAACCACGGCGATAAGTATCGCTGTGATAAGGTTATAAAGGTTTGCTTTAATTCCCGTTGCAACGGCAAAATTTTCGTCGAAAGTCACCGCGAATATCTTGTTGTAAAATAAGATGAAAAGCGTTATAGCGACTACAGACAGAACTACGCACAGCCATACTTCCGCACCCGTTAACGTAACGAGCGCGTAAGAACCGAAAAGGGTGCTACACACGTCCGCCGAAATGCTGCCCGACGCCGAGGACGGAAACAGATTCATCAAAAGATACCCGACCGCGAGCGCGCCGACCGAAATAAGCGCGACGGACGCGTCTCCGCGAATTTTCGCCCTGCCGCCCGCTTTAAGTAAAAGCACCGCGCAGATAATCGTAACGGGCATAGCGATAAACATCTGATTTGTAAGCCCCACTACCGCCGCAACCGCCATCGCGCCGAACGCGACGTGCGAAAGCCCGTCTCCGATAAAGGAAAATCTTTTCAGCACCAGCGTTACGCCGAGAAGAGAGGAACAGAGCGCGACGAGCACGCTTACGATAAGCGCGTATATTCCGGTGGGAAGATAAAAAAATCCGTAATACAGTCTTTCCGCTATTTCAGTCATTTTTTATTTCTCCCCGCCGAACCGAAAATTTTACCGTCAGAACTTTTTATAAATTCTTCTTTACTCCCGAAAAAAACGTTAGCGCCGATATAAAGTATCTTATTCGCATACTTTTTCGCCGCAGCGATATCGTGCGTTATCATTATTACCGAAGTGCCTTTTTTATTGAGGTTTTCTATCGTTTCGTACATCTCCGTCGTAACTATCGGATCGAGCCCCGCGACAGGTTCGTCGAGAAGCAGGACTTTTCTCGTGGCGAGAAGAGCGCGTGCCAAAAGTACGCGCTGTTGTTGTCCGCCCGAAAGTTCGTGATACGGGCGTTTTTTTAAGTGCGCGATATTAAGTTCTTCGAGCATATCCTCGGCAAGACGTTTTTCTTCTTTATCGTAAAAAGGGCGAAGTCCGATTTTGGAAAGCCGACCGGATAACACCACTTCCCACACCGACGCTGGGAAATCTCTCTGAACGGCTGTCTGCTGCGGAAGATAGCCTATTTCGTTTCTCTTTAGGCCGTCCCCCGTTTCTATCTCGCCGGAAATCTGCTTTATCAACCCTAAAACCGTCTTCATCACGGTGGTTTTCCCCGCGCCGTTTTCGCCTATCACGGCAAGATAGTCGCCCGAAAAAAGCGAGAAAGATATTCCCGACGCCACGGCAACGCCGTCGTAGCCCACGGATAAATTTTTACACGTAAGTAAAGCCATTTATTCTCCTTTTTAAGCCCCCCGCGGGAACTTCGAGCGCCTCTTTTAACACTTCGAGATTGCTTCTCATCGCGGCTAAATACGTTTTGCCATCCTTTATAACCGTCGTCTGCATAGAATCTAAAGTTAATATTTTCTGGTTTTTATTCGTCGTTGCGCTTTTAACGGCTTCCGCCCAACGCCCGTCCGAGCCTTCGAGTTTTATTATCGCGTTAAGCCCGTATTCGTCCGTCTTTTCGGCAAGGCGCGCTATGGTCAAAGGATTTGCCTGCGTTTCCGCGGAACAACCCGAAAACGCCGCGAAATAAGTTATGCCGTAATCGCTTGTCAAATAAAGGAACGGAAACCTGTCCGCGACTACGATCGCATTTTTGGTTTTATTCTGAATCGCCTGCCCGTACTCTTCGTCGAGCGCGTTTATTTCCGCGATATAACTTTGCGCGTTAGCTAAATACGCGTCCGCGTTTTTGGGATCGATCCGACAAAGTTCCCGAGCGATTTTATCAACGAAAAGTACGGCGTTTTTTAAGGACAACCACACGTGTTCGTCGTACTCTTTCTCCCCATGTTCGTGCTCGTGTTCGTGTTCTTCTTCGTCTTCCATCTCCTCTTCCTCTATCGCTTTATCGCCCAAAACGTCCATAAGATTTATGACCGAGGGAATTTTATTGCCGACAAGCATATCCTCAGCCATTTGTCCGATTCGCCGCCGACGTAGATAAACATTGCGCTGTCTAAAATACGCCCTTTGTCCGCAATAGTCGGTTGAAAGTTGTGGAGATCCGCGCCGTTGTTCTGTAAAAGTATCAGATTATATTCTTGCTTTTTGTCGCCTAAAACGTTTATCACCCAGTCGTATTCGGGAAACACGGTAACGACGATTTTCTGGCGGTCGTCTTTTTTACACGCCGAAAACCCGCACGCGCACGATAAAAAACAAATTACGCCGAAAAAAAACGCTAAAAGTTTTTTTCTCACGGAAACGCCCTCGCCTTTTTATTTTGATTAAATGCCGAACTTTTATTCGCGCACATTTTAGCATTAAACATAGTGTTTGTCAAGCGATTTTGATAAAAACATATTATCGGCAAACTAATACGTTTTTAACTATCGAAAGAAAAAACGGGCGTATTTTTGAAAAAAAAGAGAATATGATATAATATGTTTGATTTTTTATACACAAACGACGATTTTGTGGTATAATCCTTAAAGGTAGAAAAAATGGACAGGAATAAAGTAATCGTAAAAACGAGCGTTCTGGGAATAATCGGGAACGTACTGCTCGTCGTCGCGAAGATCTTCGTGGGCGTGCTTGCCGCGTCGGTCAGTATAATCACCGACGCCGTGAATAACTTAACGGACGCTTTAAGCAGTCTCGTTACCGTCGTCGGCACCAAACTTTCGGGAAGGCGTCCCGACAGAAAACACCCTTACGGACACGGCAGGATAGAATTCATCACTTCGTCTATTATCGGCGTGTTTATCTTCGTCGCGGGCGCAAGCGCGGTGTACGAATCGATAATGAGTCTTATAAACGGCGACGCGCCGACCTATTCGGTCTATTCGTTTATCGTGATCTCTCTCGCAGTTATCGCTAAAATAGGCTTGGGGCTTTATTTCCGTATGCAAGGGAAAAGAGTTGACAGCGACGCGTTAAAGGCGAGCGGAATAGACGCGCTGCTTGACAGTATTCTTTCTTTCGGCACGTTAGTCGGCGCGATCGTATCGTATTTCTGGGGACTGCATTTGGAAGGATATATCGGTATCGCGATAGGTTTGTTTATCATAAAATCGTCTATCGACGTGTACAGGGAATCCGCGTCCAAGATAATAGGCGAACGCACCGAACAGGCACTTATCGATCGGATCTCGGCGGATATAGCGAAAGACGAACAGGTGTTCGGGGTTTACGACTTAATAATCAATAACTACGGCGCAGACAGAAATATCGGCAGCGTGCACGTCGAAGTGGACGATAACCTTACAGCGAAAGAGATACAGTTTTTGGAACGGCGTATCGCCTATCTTTGCTACCTTAAGTATCACACGATAATGACGGTCGGCGTTTACGCGAAAAACGTAGATACCGAACTTAATAAAACGATAAAATCGGAAGTGTACGCGATCCTGTCGGAATTTCCGGAAATAATACAGGTACACGGTTTTTACGTCGAGACAGAAAAGAAGATAATAAGCGCGGACGTTATAATATCTTTCGACGTAAGGGACGCGGAAAAAATTTACGAAACGGCGAAATTAAAAATAGTCGCTGCCTTCCCCGACTATACCGTAGAACTTATATTAGATCGCGACTTTTCGGTGTCGCAGTCTTAAAAAAAGATTATAAAACAAGAAAAAGCGGAACGCTATTTACAAGCGCCCGCTTTCTTTTTTTCGTGCTTTAATTAGTCTTTCTTTTCTTTTGCCGAAACGTCGATCACCATTTTACCGTCGTAGTAGCCGCATTTCTTGCAGACCTTGTGGGGTGCTTTAAGTTCGTGGCACTGGGGGCATTCGACGAGATTCACCGCTTCTAATTTCCACTGCGCGTATCTCGTGTTGGTTCTCTGTTTACTCGTTTTACTTTTCTGTACAGCCATAATATTTACCTAACCTTTTATTATTGTTTACGGCAACCGCAGTCGCCTTCGTTAAGATCTTTCCCGCAGGTCCCGCAAAGTCCTTTGCAGTTCTCGTCGCAAAGAAGAACGAGCGGCATTTCGGTAAGTATCGCATCGTCCGCGATTTTTCCCAGATCGACGGTATCGTTTATAACCTTATATCCGTTTTCCCCGTCGGAAACTTCTTCCGAAAAAGAAGTAAAGTATTCCTTTTCGGTTTCCTTTAAGCACCGCGAACATTCGCCTTTGAGCGAAAAGGTTATTTCGCCTTCGACCAAACAGGAGTGTGTGCCCGTTAAAGTCAAAGTTCCGTTTACCTTGACGGGAAGAACGACGCTTACGTTCGGGATCGTGGAAAGTTCTTCGTCCGGTTCGTAGAGAAAGAAGAAATCTCTGCTTTCCTTACCGCTTTTATAAACTTCTTTGAGATCCAGAATCATTTCGCACCCGCTCTTTTACGCAAGCCCTAAAAGTATATACTTTTTTCTCTGCGTTGTCAACGATTTTTAGTTAAATTTTACTCCGCCGCCTATTTACAGGTAAGTGCCTTGGTCTCTCTCGCGATAGAGAGTTCTTCGTTCGTGGGAACGACGAGTATTTTTACCTTGGAATCGTCCGCGGATATCTCGCCTATTCCGTCCTTATATTCGGCGTTCTTCTTTAAGTCGAATTTCGCGCCGCAGTATTCCATATTTTCCATTATCATTGCGCGAACGTGCGCCGCGTGTTCGCCGATACCGCCCGTAAAGACGATAGCGTCCACGCCGCCTAAAACCGCGATATAACTTCCGACGTACTTTTTAACTCTGTAAGCCACC
>JAFZXG010000041.1 GCA_017616925.1 Clostridia bacterium
AACTGGTCGGGTATGCTTTATACGAACGGACAAGCGGTGTTCAGTAAAAAGTACGCTATACATATAATCGACAGAGTGGGCGACGGCGATTCGTTCGGCGGCGGACTTATCTACTCTCTCTTAAGCGGGTACGATCCCCAAAAGGCCATCGAATTCGCGGTGGCGGCGAGTTGTCTTAAACACTCTATCGAAGGAGACTTTAATCTCGTATCGAAAGCGGAAGTGGAAACTCTCGCGGGCGGCAACGCTTCGGGAAGAGTGCAAAGGTAAAAAATATGGGTACTTCCGTTAAAGACAGCAGGGCGAAGAGTTTCACGGTCGTATTTACAATATATCTTCTCGCGTCTGCCATAGGAGTGGCGACATTTTACTTTTTACCGTTCGGCGTTTTCGTCAGCCTTCTTTTAGCCGACGTGTCCGCTACGGTGTTTACTTTCGTTTTCAGTCTTATTTTTAAGAACGCATCGGTTTACGATCCGTACTGGAGCGTTCAGCCTATCGTTATCGTCTCGCTGTTCGCGGCGGTCAAAGGACTGAATATTTCGGGCGTTTTCCCTTTGATCGCGATATGTATCTGGGGCGTAAGACTCACGGCAAACTGGGCTTATACTTTTAAGGGACTGCGTTTTGAAGACTGGCGATACGTTCTGTTAAGGGAAAAAACGGGTGCGTTCTACCCGATCGTAAACTTTACAGGCATACACATGATCCCCACTCTCGTGGTCTATCTCTGTTTGATCCCCGCCGTCGCAGCGGTCATCTTTAAGCCCGAATTCAACGTGTTATCGCTTATATTCTTCGCGGTGTCTATTTTGGCGGTCGTCCTTCAGGGCGTTTCCGACCTGGAGATGCACGCCTACAGAAAGGACAGGAAAGAACCCTTTATGAGAAAGGGGCTTTGGAAATATTCCCGCCACCCGAATTACCTTGGCGAAATACTTTTTTGGTGGGGCATAGGTCTTTTTGCCGTAATCCTGATGCCTGATAAGTGGTATCTGTTATCGGGTGCGCTTGCGAATACTTTATTATTCCTTTGCGTTTCTATTCCCATGGCGGACAAAAGACAGGCGCAAAAAGAAGGGTTCGCGCAGTATAAAAAGGAAACTTTCGCGCTACTGCCCTTAAAAAAGGCGGCTGGCAAATGAGAACGGACTTTAACGACAACAAGTTGGGACTTTTCGTTCACTGGGGGACATACGCTTTAACGGGTTTTCACGAACAGGCGTTTGCAAGACTTAATATGGACAGGGAAAAGTACGAAGGTCTCGCAAAAAAATTCGATCCTACAAAATACGATCCGGAAAAGTGGGTGTTGCTTGCGAAAAACGCGGGTATGAAATATGTCTGTTTCACCGCAAAGCATCACGACGGGTTTTGTATGTTCGACTCGGCTTACACGGACTATAAGATCACGAATACGCCCTATAAAAAGGACGTCTTAAAAGAACTTTCCGTCGCTTGCAAGAAGCACGGAATTTTGCTTTCCGTCTATTATTCTCTTCCGGACTGGCATCACCCCAACGCCTTTAATCCGAACTCGACGCATCAATGGAAAGCGCGGACTCAAACCGAAAACGATTTTTCGGTTTACGTCGAATACGTTAAAAATCAGATAACCGAACTTTTAACGAACTACGGCAAGATATATACGCTTTTTTGGGATATACCGCCGCATATCGAAATAAAAGACGTAAACGCACTCGCGAGAAAACTTCAACCCGACATCTTGATAAATAACAGGGGATTCGACGAAGGCGATTTCTCTACGCCCGAACGCGACTACGACGTAATACGGGGCGCAATGCGGTTTTCTCGTATGACGGAAGCGTGCAACGCCGTAGGAAAACAGAGTTGGGGTTTTAGGAAACGCGAAGATTACCATACGCTAAGGTATCTTCTCTCTTCTATCGATAAAGTAATGGCGATGGGCGGGAGTTATCTGTTAAACGTAGGTCCGAAACCCGACGGCACGATAGATTTTAGGTCCGAGTCGATAATAAAAGCGGTCGGGAAGTTTTACAATAAACTCGGCGGCGTTCTCGAAAACACCGAACCCGATCCCTTCGATTACGGGATAGAAAGCGGCACGGCGATAGTGAATAAAAAAGACGGAAAGACCTATTTTCATTTTTATAACGGCTTAAACTGTTCGGCGGCGTATATAAAACGGTTTCCGAGTCTGCCGAAAAGGGTGAGACTACTTAATTCGGGGAAAGATCTTCGGTATAGAATAGAAAAACTGCCGTACGATATGGAAATGGGCGTGGGAGACGCGGTTTTGCACATTTACTCGATCCCCGTCGAGAACTACCCGAAAGAACCGATCGTAATAGAGATCGAGTGGTAAATAACGAAATATAATAATAAAAGCGTGGGCGAATGCCCACGCTTTTTTACTGTAAACCTAAAATTTCGTCCGCCGAGAGATCGAGTTCTTTGCACAATTTCGCAAAGGTTTCGAGTTTCGGAAGTTTTTTTGTCGTCTTATACTGTGTGATCATTTCGGGAGACACACCGACGCGCCTTGCTATTTCCACGGTCGTAAGTCCGCTCCGCTTTATTTCTTCGCTCAAGCGCTCC
>JAFZXG010000042.1 GCA_017616925.1 Clostridia bacterium
GCCCGAAGGTCCTACGAATACGATAAATTCCTTGTCTTCGATATCAAGGTTAAAGTCCGATACCGCAACGACGCCGTTGGGATAGACTTTGTAGATGTTCTTTAAGTTTAAACTCGACATTTTTTCCTCCTGTCCGATAATTTCGGATTACCTTATTATTTTATCACTTTATTTTCTTTTTATCAAGGGTATTTTAACCAAAATTTGCCTTTATTTTTGTATAATTTGCACAAAATCAATCGAGTTCGTCAAGCGTAAGTTCGTAAGCGGGGGCAAAAGTTTTCATAAAATAGCCGATTTCTTCGGATTCGTAGCCTTTTATCTCCGAAAGTATTGTCGCTTTCGCCTTCTTGAATTCGGAATTGCCAGCCTTTACTTCTTCGACGCATTTAAGGTACGCCGAAAGCCTGTCGGCGTACTTTACGAGTTTATATTCTATACTGTCGCAGTCGGGCAGGATATACTTTTCGTACTCGCCTTTTAATTCTTCGGGCAGCATCGCGAGTATCTTTTCGCACGCGACTTTCTCTAAGTCTTTATACGCGGTTTTTATTTCGGGATTGAAATACTTAATGGGCGTGGGAAGATCGCCCGTTATAACTTCGCCTACTTCGTGGTACTGTGCGAGAAGAACGGTCTTTTCAACGTCCGCGTTCCCGCCGAGTATCTTATTGTTGATGAGTGCGAGCGCGTGCGCGATCACGGCGACCTGCTGACTGTGTTCCATAATGTTCTCTTCCCGAACCGAACGCATAAGCGACCAACGCTTTATATACTTCATACGGTTAAGAAACGCAAAAAATTTGGACATAATTTTCTCCTTGTCTTTACCTTTTTATAAAGGAATTATATTTTAACATAAAAATTCGCTTGACGCAACGGGGTTTTAAGAGTATTATTAAAATATAAATAAATATTTCGCAATGGGTGCCGAAAGGCTGAGATTACACCATCGAATCCGCGGGGTAGTTCCCGAAGGAAAGTGCGTAACCGCAACGTATAAAAGCGCCCGTCGGGGCGTTTTTTCGTTCCCGAAAGCGAAAAAAGGAGTGGTATTATGTGGGATTTTTTAAGAACGGAATACGTTTATAACGACACAACTTACGAAGAGTACTACAGTGTCGATCTGGGAAGACTTACCGATCTCGTTTCGTCTTTTATGCTTTACGTGACTATCGCCCTGCTTATCGCGCTTGCCGTGGCGTTCGTCGTCGTCAAACTGAAAAAAACGGATAGTCTTCCCGCGTTTTTGAAATTTACGACGGCGATAACCGTCGGATATTCGGTGTCGGTCATTGCGGTTTTGGGGTATCTCAACATCGTAGAATCCGTTATCGACGAAAAAATAAACACGAATTTCTGGCTCATAATCGCGCTGCTTATCTTTGCCGTTCTGTCAACAGTCGTTTCGACGATACTTAAACTTAAAAATTCAAAAGCGTTTAAGCCCGTCGCTTTAGTCTGTACGGGGCTGTCTCTCGCGTATATGATCGTTATACTCTTCGTTATACCCGCCAAAAAGGCAAAGTACGAACCTTTAAGTATTTACGGTATGTACGTTATAAGCGCGCTTATCGTCGCCGTCGTGGTCGCGCTTGCGTTCTTGCTCGACAGAAAGGAAAAGACGGGCGGAACGAAAAGTATCGCTTACGCTGGAATATGTATCGCCCTATCCTTCGCGCTCTCATACGTAAAGTTCTTTACTTTGGGCGCGCAGGGCGGCTCGGTTACGTTTGCAAGCCTGTTGCCGCTTATGATATTCGCCTACAAATTCGGTGCAAAGAAAGGTTTGCTCGCGGGCGTTATTTACGGACTGTTGCAGTTTATTCAGTCGCCGCAATTCTATCAAACCATGCAAGTCTTGCTCGATTACCCGATAGCGTTCGGCGCGATAGGTCTTGCCGGAATATTCAGGGATACAGACGCGCTTAAGAACGATCTTATTAAATTCGTACTCGGTGCGACGGTAGCGGTTACTTTCAGATACGCCGCGCACGTCGTAAGCGGATACTACGTTTTCTCTTCATGGGCGTGGGAAGGCTACGGCGCGCTTGCTTACAGTTTGGTTTACAACCTGTTCTGTTTTGTTGATCTCGCGATCGTATTAGTCCCCGCCGTAGTCATTTTCTCCAACAAAGCGGTCGTCAACAAACTGATAAATCAATAAAACAAATATTTTAAGCGATAACGAAAGGCTCGGAATTTTCCGAGCCTTTCCGTATTTTTCAGTCTGTTTTCCGATATTAAACTTCGGATTTTTTGTTGACGAAATAGCCCGCTAAAATAAACGCTACGCCGTAGGCTATAGAACCTAACACGCAGGCGAGGATTCTGCCCGCGGAAACGTCTGAAACGGTAAGGCTTCTTAAAAACGAATCGATCCAAACGTCCGCAAACTTGAAACTTTCGGATTTAAGCGCGGTGTCGGCGAGTTCCAGTAAAAGCGGAATAACTATCGGTACGATAATATTCGCCGCGATAGAAGCGCCGAGTTTCTTTATCGACGAAGCGATAAAAAATACGAGTGCGACGCCAGACATACAGACGACGTACTGACCTGCGATAAGCAGGATCGTTTCCCCGCTTAATTCCCCGAAACCCAAAAACAAGCCGCCTATAACTCCCGCAAGCGCGACTACGATCACGAACATTATTGTCGTCGCGGTAAACACGTAGATAAGTTTTGAAAAATAGTGAGCGGTACGCGAATAACCGCGGGCTATGATATTCTTTACGGTATGGCTTTCGTAATCGTCGCACACCACGATCGAAACGAAAATCGCCGAAAGCATCGAAAACGAACTCGCCGATTCAAACCCGAGTAAAAAAGACGAAAATGTAGTGGGCATAACTTCGCCACCGGGCATTTCCGCAATCTGTTCGGCATATTCCATAAGAACCTTTGCCGTTGCACCCATTATAAACAGCATACCCGCCATTATCGCAAGGCAGATATAGAAAGATTTTTGTCTTTTTAGTTTACGGAACTCTAATTTTAACAGGTTTTTCATTTTACTTACCCAACCTTCCGATAAAATAATCTTCGAACTCGATCTTTTCGTTCGTGAGTTCGTAAACCCCTACTCCCGCGCCGACGAGCGATTTATTTAAAAGCGACGCGTCTTTTACTTCCGACGAAATCTCCAGCACGCCGTCTTTTACGGTAAAATTAAGTTCGGGAAATTGTGCGCGCAAAACATCCGACGCTCTTTCTCCGTCGTCCGTTACGACTTTAAGAGAAGAACGGCAGTTCTTTTTAAGTTCTTCCGCGGAAATCTCTTCCAGGATCCCGTCGTTCATTATGCCGTAATTCGTCGCGATCTTGCCGAGTTCGTCAAGAATATGGCTTGAGATCATAAAGGTTATGCCTTTGGCGTTCAGATCCATAATCGTGTCTCTTATCTCTTTAATCCCCGCGGGATCGAGACCGTTTATAGGTTCGTCCAGAATCAGTATTTCGGGGTTTCCCAAAAGTGCGATCGCGATCCCGAGCCTTTGCTTCATACCGAGAGAGAACGCGCCCGCCTTTTTAGTACCCGTATCGCCGAGTCCCACGAATTCGAGAAGTCTTTTTATCTCGTCGTCAGTAGTCGGCGCAAGCAACGCAAACCTTTTCATGTTCTCTAACGCCGTTTCGCTTTTAAACAGCGCGGGGGCTTCTATCAAGGAGCCTATCTTTCTTCTTGAAAGGTCGGCTCTTTCGCCGCCGAAAAGTTTCACTTCGCCCGAAGAAGGAACGGCAAGCCCCAGAATAAGCCGCATAAGCGTGGTCTTGCCCGCGCCGTTTTTACCGATAAGCCCGTAAATGTCGCCCTTTTTTACGTGAACGGACACTTGGTTTACCACCGCACGTTCCCCGTACTTTTTGGTGAGCGATCGCGTCTCTATTACGTAGTCCATAATTTCTCCTTTTAAAAATCTACCGTCCGCTTTTATCGGACGGTAGTATTATATATCTTTTTTCTGGTTTTTGCAATTATCGTTTTATATATTTCTCGACGATCTCGGCGGCAAGAGCGCAAAGGTCGGCGCAGGGGCGTTTTTCGTAGTATTCGGGCGTTCTCTCTTCGGGTACGGCGGATTTGTCTTTCAGTATCTCGCCCGAAAGCATTTCGGCGCAGATAAGAGAACCCGTTTCCGCCTTAAACTCGTCGCACGCGGATCTGATAAGTGCGTACGCGCTTGTTTTATCCTTCCCGTCGGTACGTATCGCGCCGAGAACCAACGACATACCGCTTACCGCGCCGCAAGTAAGCCTTTGTCTTGCCAGTCCGCCCCCGAAACCTATCGAAAGTTTTTTTATCGTCTCTTCCGGAAGATCGAGTTCGTCTTTAAATGCAAGCACGACGGCTTGAGCGCAGTTCAGCCCCTTTAAGAAATTGTCTTTAGCGATCTCGCCTTTCATTTTATTTAATACTGTACGCCGTTTTCGTCCAGAAGTTTTTTAAGTCTTTCGTTTTCGGCTTTAAGTGATTCGTTTTCCGCCTTTATGGTCTCTATTTCGTCTTTATTAACGGCTATCTGCCCTTCGGAAAGAACGTTTTCGGTACGCTTTTCTCTTACCTTTATGCGAAGGATAGCGAACAGCACGAGGAACACGATTATCGCCGCTACGAACGGAATATATTTAACGATAAGTACGGAATTGCCCAGGATCGCCATCGAGATAGCGACTTCTATATATAAAAATGCAACGTAGTCGATTATCTGCAATAAGAGATACTTGTTCTTCATCACTATATAATTACCGATGAACAGGTCGAAAAGCAAGGTCGCCATCGCGACGATGACCGTTATCTTCGAGTACGCGTCGTAAAAATCCCCGAAGTACTTGCCCACCCATACCATAATGAGAAACAGTACCGACGATATGACAACCAAAGCCGCGGTGATAATGCCGACCTTGTTTCTCTTAACTACCGCTTCCGAGGCGTTGAGAAGGCAGATACCGGCAAGGAACGTGATAAGCACCGACAAAAGAATATTGCCGACGACTTCGGTCATAGAGATTATCGAGAACAATAATCCAAGCCCTAATAAACCGGCGATCGCAACGCTTGCGATGGCTACGTAAGAAATGATCTTTCTCAGTTTTTTCTTGTTTTCGGAATAATTTTCAACCATAACGATCTCCTTTTTTTGTCCTTTGTTAGTATTATACCACTTTTAATAAAAATGTAAAGCCCGCGGGAAACTTTTATAGACAAAAAATTTCCCGCGGGCTTTATAGTCATAAAGCGGACGAGAAGGAATCAACGGAACAGATGTAAGATGAGATAAAAGTAAAGGCGGAAATTCCATTTAAAATTCAAAAAGCAACGAACCGCTGTCCATTGCTTCCTGCACGCCTTTTGACGCGACCACCCCGACGGGCATAGTGCTCGGGAGCAACGCTATGCGTTGCGGACGAGAAGGAAGCAA
>JAFZXG010000043.1 GCA_017616925.1 Clostridia bacterium
AGTCCACGACTTCCTGTACCGACGAGTCGCAGATCATCGCGAATCCGGTCTGTCTGCACGCCATAACGTCCGCGTGATCGCCGAAGATGTTCAAAGAGTGCGCGGCAAGCGCCCTTGCGCTGACGTGGAATACCGAAGGCATAAGTTCGCCCGCGATCTTATACATATTCGGGATCATAAGTAAAAGCCCCTGGCTTGCGGTGTAGGTCGTGGTAAGTGCGCCCGCGCAAAGCGAACCGTGTACCGCGCCCGCGGCGCCGCCCTCCGACTGCATTTCGGCGACTCTTACCTTCTGTCCCCACATGTTAGTTCTGCCTGCCGTAGCCCACTCGTCCGCGACTTCCGCCATAGGCGAAGAAGGGGTGATGGGGTAAATGGCGGCGACTTCCGAAAAGGCGTACGCAACGTGGCTGGCGGCGGTATTGCCGTCGATAGTCATCTTTTTCATTTATCGATTCCTCCAAATAATGTTTGTCAATTTTGACCACAAAATATTATATACTTTTATTTTTAATTAGTCAACGAAGTAAAACGCGGAATTAAGGAAAGAAAAAGAAAACTTTAAAAAGCGCGCTATTATTCCCCCGAAAAGTTGTTTTTCGCTCTCGGTTGTGGTAAAATAACGGATACGGTATGCCTATTTTGAAAGCGGAAAACGTTTCGTTTTCCTACGACAAGAAAATAAACGCGGTGGAAAATTTCTCTTTTTCGGTCGAAAAAGGGGAATACGTCGCCGTACTCGGAAGAAACGGCAGCGGCAAGTCTACGCTAGCCAAACTTTTCAACGCCCTTCTTATTCCCGATAAGGGCAAAATTACCGTGGGCGAATTCTCTTCGGACGACAAAAAGTCCCTGTTCGAGATAAGAAAAAGAGTGGGCGTGGTCTTTCAGAATCCCGACAATCAACTTATAGCGAGTATAGTCGAAGACGATATCGCTTTCGGTCCCGAAAACGTGGGTGTTCCCCGAAAGGAAATAGGCGAAAGGATAGAGTTTGCATTAAAAGCCGTCGGTATGGAAGAATTCAGGAGATCTTCGCCCGAACGACTTTCGGGCGGGCAGAAACAAAGGATCGCGATCGCGGGCGTTCTCGCTTTGACGCCCGAGATCCTTATTCTCGACGAATCGACCGCCATGCTCGATCCCGCGGGAAGAAAAGAAGTTCTGAAAGTAGTCGAAAAACTCAACGAAGAACAGGGGGTCACGGTTATCGCCATAACTCATTATATGGAAGAAGCGCTTTTTGCCGACAGGGTGATCGTTTTGGACGGCGGGAAACTCGCGAAAGAAGGCAGACCCGAAGAGATCTTTTCGGACAGGGAAAACGCCGTAAAATTAGGTCTCGAACTTCCCTTTGCCGCAAGGATAGCGGACGAACTTATTAAAAGGGGCGTCAAGATAAAAAGCGGAATACTTACCAAAGAAGAACTTGCGGAGGAACTATGCGGATCGAAGTAAAGGATCTCCGGTTTTCTTACGGCGGGACAAAAAAAAGAAAAACCGAGAAGTACGCTTTAGACGGCGTTTCTCTTACGATAGAAGAAGGCGAGTTTTTCGGTATAATCGGGCAGACGGGTAGCGGGAAATCCACTTTCGTTCAGCATCTGAACGGGCTTATACCCTTAAAAGAAGGTATGGGCGAAATAAAGGTGGGAAATTACGACCTTTCGGATAAGCGCGTAAACTTAAAAGAATTGCGTTCCAAAGTGGGCATGGTCTTTCAGTACCCCGAATACCAACTGTTCGCCGAGACCGTGGAAGAAGACGTCGCTTTCGGCGTGAAGAACTTTTTCCCCGAAAAGAGTGCGGAAGAGATAAAAGACGTGGTAAAGACCGCGATCGAACTCGTGGGACTCGATTATCCCGCGCTGAAAGACAAGTCTCCGTTCGAACTTTCGGGCGGGCAGAAGCGCAGAGTCGCGATAGCGGGCGTTATCGCGTCCCGTCCCGAAGTTCTGGTGCTGGACGAACCCGCCGCTGGACTCGATCCCCAAGGTAAAAAAGATTTTCTCGAACTACTCGAAAGACTGCATAAGGATTTCGTCAGAACGGTGGTCATCGTTTCGCACGACATGGATCTCGTCGCCGAATACTGCGACGGGGCGGCGGTCTTTAAGGACGGGAAGATAATAAAACGGGGTACGACCGAAGAAGTCTTTGCCGACAGAGAGTGTATATTTAAAAGCGGACTCGATCTGCCCGTCGTAGAATACTTAAAAGAGAAACTTGCCGAAAAGGGCGAAAAGATCGCCTGCGGCACTAAAATAAGCGAATTTCTGGACGCGGTGACGCAAAGGTGGGGCGGCAAAACATGAGAGACGTTTCCTTCGGTCAGTATTACCCGTCCTTCTCGGCGGTCCATAAACTTAACCCCGCGATAAAGATTTTGCTTTCCATCGCGTATATCGTCGCGGTGTTTTTGGTGCAGCCCTTTTACTTTCTGGGCTTTCTCGCCTGTTTTACCTATATAGTTCTCGTTACCGCGGTGGCGAAACTGCCGTTTTTCAGGGTGATAAAAAGCATCAGGGCGATCCTGTTTTTCGTGGTGCTTTCGGCGGTAATACAGGTTTTCGTAAACAAGACGGGTTCGCCGCTGTGGGAAGGCGGTTTTATCTACACGGGCGGGCTGATAAGCGCGGCGTATATCGTTTTGAGAATATCCATGATTGTTCTCGGCGCGTCGCTTTTAACGCTTACCACTTCGCCCGTCGAACTTGCCGACGGGATCGAGTTTTTACTCTACCCGTTAAAACTTATCAAGTTCCCCGTGCACGAATTCGCGCTTATAATGAGTATCGCGCTGCGGTTTATTCCGACGCTTTTGGACGAGACCGACAGAATAATAAAGGCGCAGAAGGCAAGGGGCGCGGACTTCGAGAGTAAAAACCTGTTTAAGCGGGCGAAAGCCATGATCCCCGTGCTTATTCCGCTTCTTATAAGTTCGTTCAGGCGCGCCGACGAACTTGCCGACGCCATGGATTCGAGATGTTATTCGGGCAGTAAGAACAGGACGAAATATAAAAAACTCACTTTCGGCTGGGGAGATCTGATTGCCGCGCTTTTCACCGCGGGGCTGATAGTCGGGGTGGTCTTCTTAAACGGCGTTTACGGGGTGACGGTATGAAAATAAAACTCACTCTCACTTACGACGGCACGGACTTTTGCGGCTGGCAGAGACAGAAAAAGGGCGTTTCGGTACAGGAGACCGTGGAAGACGCGCTTTTTAAAATAACGGGTGAAAAAATAAAGATCGTCGGCAGCGGCAGGACCGACGCGGGCGTTCACGCTTTGGGGCAGGTCGCGAGTTTTTCGTCAAGCGGCGGTATCCCGCCCGAAAAGTACGCGAAGGCCTTAAACACCGTTCTTCCCGCGGGCGTGAAGGCGGTAAAGAGTGAACGCGCGGAAGATAATTTCGACGCCTGCCGTTCGGCGAAAATCAAAACCTACCGATACAGCGCGTATATAAGCGACACGGTGCTTCCCTTAAAAGACAGGTACGCGACCATGGTCACCGACTACCCTGAGATAGATTTTTCTAAAATCGAAAGCGCGGCGAAACTTCTCGTCGGCACGCACGACTTTAAGGCGTTCTGCGCAAGCGGGAACTCAAGCAAGACTACGGTAAGGACGATATACGACTTAAAAGCCGAAAAGAAGGGTGCGGATATTGATTTTACCGTTACGGGCAACGGGTTTTTATACAACATGGTACGAATAATCGCGGGCGTGCTTATCGCGGTCGGACGGGGCGAATTTTCGGAAGACGACGTAAAAAAGATGCTCGAAACAGGCGTTAGACCTATGAACGTAAAGACTTTATCGCCCAAAGGTCTGTGCCTTCTCAAAGTGGAATACTGAAACCGATTGTGGACCAACGGCGCTTATAACACAATATATTGTGCGAATCAAGACGCGGCGCAAAAAAATCATGAAAAAAGGCGTATTTTTCAATAAAAATGATGAAAACGCTTGACTTTACCGTATAAAATCATTTAATATATTTAAGCGTTTGATCGTAAGATTTTTCGGGATCAGCCCTCCCGACGCGCCGTATCGTGTAAAGGCGCATTTAAAAGCGAACGATCGAACCTTGAAACAAGGAGAAAAAAATTATGAAGACTTATATGGCACACGCCGACAGCGTTGTCAGAAAGTGGTACGTAGTTGACGCGGAAGGCGTCGCGCTCGGGCGTTTGGCGTCCAAGGTCGCGGCGGTGCTTCGCGGTAAGCACAAACCCACTTTCACGCCCAACGTTGACACCGGCGATTACGTTATCGTTATAAACTGCGACAAAGTGGTTTTGACGGGTAAGAAAGCGGAAAAGAAGTATTACAGATACCATACCGGTCATATCGGCGGTCTTAAAGAGATACAGTATAAGACGCTTCTCGCGACCAAGTCCGACGTGGCGGTGTACGAAGCGGTGAAAGGGATGCTTCCCAAAAACAGTTTGGGAAGAAAGATGCTCACCAAACTTAAAGTGTACAAGGGCGCGGAACACAACCAGCAGGCGCAGAAACCCGAAACGCTTAAAGTCAACGGATAAGGAGATAAAAAATGGCAAAAGCGACTTCTAAAAAGAAAGTTCAATACTGGGGCACGGGCAGAAGAAAGAAAGCCATCGCCCGCGTGCGCTTGATCCCTTCTGGCGACGGCGCGATAATCATCAACAAAAAGACGCTTGACGAATACTTCGGACTCGACACCTTGAAGTTCATAGTCCGTCAGCCTTTGGAACTTCTCGGCGTTTCTTCTAAGTACGACGTTCTGGTGAACGTCTACGGCGGCGGC
>JAFZXG010000044.1 GCA_017616925.1 Clostridia bacterium
CGATAAGAAAGATCTGAACGTTTCGCTGTCCGACGGGTATCTTACCGTTTCGGCAAAGAGAGAAGAAAAGGAAGAAAACAAGCACAATTATTTGAGAAGGGAAAGAAGTTTTTCCTGTTCGAGAAGTTATTACGTCGGCGACGATCTTTCCGAAGAAGACGTTAAGGCGAAGTACGAAAACGGCGTGCTTACCATCGATATTCCGAAGAAGGAAGAGAAAAAACCCAAGAACAACAACATCGCCATCGAATAAAAACCTTACCGGAATAAAGGAGCGGAAATTCCGCTCCTTTATTCTTTACCGTTAAAAGCGGGCGTTTTGATCAAAGATCATAAATCATTTGACAAAACGGCTATATTATTATAATATTATTCAGCAATTATAAAGAAAGAGTGCTGGAAGGACGGAGTTATTATGAAAGAATTCAAAACGGAATCCAAAAGAATATTAGACTTAATGATCAATTCGATCTACACCAACAAAGAAATTTTTCTGCGCGAACTTATATCGAACGCGTCGGACGCCATCGATAAGTTAAAGTTTATCTCGCTTACCGATACGAGCGTGGATACGGATTTTAAGATCGAGATCGTTGCGGACAAGAAGCACGGAAAACTTATCGTCAAAGATAACGGTATAGGCATGAACGAAGCCGATCTCGAAAAGAATCTCGGCACCATCGCGGAGAGCGGCACGCTTGCGTTTAAAAAAGAGAACGAGAGCGAGAAAGAACTCATAGGACAGTTCGGCGTGGGATTTTATTCGGCGTTTATGGTCGCGGATAAAATAGAAGTCCGTACGAAAAAGTACGGCGAAGAAAAGGCTTACCGCTTCGAGAGCAGCGGCGCGGAAGGATACGAGATAACCGAAACGAGTAAAGACGGGTTCGGCACCGAGATCACGCTGACCTTAAAGAAAGACACGGACGATTATAAGTATTCGGATTTTCTGGAACAGTATAAAATAACGAGTCTCGTAAAAAAGTATTCCGATTATATACGTTATCCTATCGAAACCGACGTTACGCGTTCTAAAAAGAAGGAAGGTTCGTCCGACGATAAGCCCGAATACGAAGACGTCACCGAGAAAGAGATACTAAACAGCATGATCCCGCTATGGAAAAAACCCAAGGCGGAAGTTAAGGACGAAGATCTTTCGGAGTTTTATAAAAACGAGTTCCACGACTATACCGATCCGTTAAAAAATATATATTTTAAGATAGAGGGCAACGTCACCTACGACGCGTTACTGTTTATTCCCGCGAAAGCACCTTACGATTATTACAGCAAGGACTTTAAGAAGGGGCTTAAACTCTACTCTAACGGCGTTATGATAATGGAAAAGTGCGAAGATCTTCTGCCCGACTATCTTGCGTTTATAAGAGGCGTGGTGGATTCTTCGGATCTTTCTCTCAACATTTCGCGTGAAATACTGCAACAGGACAGGCAGGTAAAGGCGATAGCGACCACGCTTGAAAAGAAGATCCTTGGGGAACTGAAAAAACTTCTCGAAGAGGACAGGGAAACTTACGAAAAGGCGTTTAAGGAATTCGGGCTTTCCCTTAAATTCGGTTGCTACGAAATGTTCGGTATGAACAAGGATAAATTGAAAGACCTTATTATGTTCTATTCTGGGCGGAACGAAAAACTCGTTACGCTTTCCGAATACGTTAAAAGTATGCCCGAAGACCAGAAAGAGATATACTATGCCTGCGGCGAGAATTACGAAAAGATTAAAGAACTTCCCAAGATCGAAAAGGCGCGGGAAAAAGGTTACGACGTACTGTTTATGAAAGACGGCGTGGACGAATTCGTGGTGAAAATACTCGACGAGTACGAAAGCAAGAAATTCAAATCCGTGGGCGAGACCGATTTTTCTTTGGACACTGAGGGCGAAAAAGCCGAGATAGAGAAGAAGAGCGAAGAGTTTAAAGACGTTTTGGCGGAGATAAAGAACGCGCTTTCGGGAAAGGTCGCGGAAGTAAGGCTTACGGGCGAACTTAAAACCTACCCCGTGTGCCTGTCGTCGAAAGGCGAAATATCCATCGAAATGGAAAAAGTGCTTAATTCGATGCCTAATTCGGAAGGAAAAGTTTCCGCCGAAAAGGTGCTTGAAATTTCCGCGAATCATCCTATAGCGGAAACCTTGAAGAAGGCTTACGAAGAAGACAAGGAGAAACTTAAAAAGTACGCGGTCGTGCTTTACGAGTCGGCAAGATTACTTGAAGGTCTGCCGGTCGATTCCGCACAAAGTTTCGTATCGATGCTTTCCGACATAATATAGTTCGGGAAAACTAAGACCGAAAGGCAGAAAGGGAAGGTATATGAAATCACCCAAAAAAGAAAAGTGCGCTTTAAGGCTTAAAAACATAGTAAAAGTTTACGGCGCGGGCGACAACGCCGTTAAGGCTTTAAAAGGCGTCGATCTGGATTTCAGAGAGAGCGAATTCGTATCCGTGCTGGGACCTTCGGGTTGCGGCAAAACCACTATGCTCAATATCATAGGCGGACTTGACAGGTACACCGAAGGCGACCTAATAATAAACGGCGTGACTACCAAAAAATATAAGGACGGGGACTGGGATACTTACAGAAACAACAGCATAGGGTTTGTGTTCCAGACCTATAACCTTATCCCGCACCAGACCGTTCTATCCAACGTCGAACTCGCGCTTACTCTTTCGGGCGTTTCGAATAAAGAGAGAAAAGACCGCGCGAAGAAAGTGCTTGAAGAAGTGGGACTAAAGGGACTCGAACACAAGCGGCCGAATCAACTTTCGGGCGGGCAGATGCAAAGGGTGGCGATAGCGCGCGCGCTTATAAACGACCCCGAAATAATACTTGCCGACGAACCGACGGGCGCGCTCGATACCGAAACGAGTATACAGGTAATGGAACTTTTAAAAAAGGTAGCCAAAGACAGACTCGTTATCATGGTCACGCATAACCCCGACCTTGCCGAAAAATATTCGACGAGAACGATAAACCTTTTGGACGGCGAAGTGGTGTCCGATTCCGATCCCTTCGACGCGGACGAGATAACCGAAACCGCCGATAAAAAAGCCAAAAGGTCGGCGATGTCCTTTTTTACCGCGCTTGCCTTAAGTCTTTCTAACCTTAGAACGAAAAAGGGCAGGACGGTGCTTACCGCGATCGCGGGCAGTATCGGCATTATCGGTATCGCGCTCGTACTTGCCGTGTCCACGGGTTTTCGGCGTACGTAAGTAAGTTGCAGGCGGATACCCTTTCCGTCTATCCCGTAACCGTGTCCGAGGCGACCATAGATCTTTCGGACTTTGAAAAACTTACTCAAAAGACGGTGACGGATAAAATGCTCGCACAGCGTATCACGCAAAAGGTATATACGCAGGACTTGTTCGACAAACTTACGAACATGATAAAGAGCAACAGTATAAGTAAAGATTACGTAAAGAGAAACGGCGAACACGTAAATTATTTAGAGTACGTCAAAGAATTCGTCGATTCCGAAAACGAAAAGGCGGCGAACACTTCGAATAAATGGAGATATTGCTTGCAGGAAAACTACGGATTCGACATGAACGACTATATCTTTGCCGATATCGGTGTAAGACTTACTGCTTACGAAGACGGTATGGGCGAACCCGATAAAAAAGTCATGTCGATAGATACGCTCGTTCGGGGACTGGAAAATATATTTAACGAAGGCATTAAGAATTCGAATATGAATATTTCCGCCGAATTCGTCCGCGAGTATATTCCGACTATCGCGGAGATGCCGGATAACAGAAATCTTATCGAATCGCAGTATGAAAAAATTTACGGCGACTGGGCGACCGAGGCGGACGAACTTATGCTCGTAGTGGATAAATACAACAGGATAAGCGATATTACTCTTGCGCTTTTGGGATTCAGAACCGTAAAAGGTATGGACACCGATACTTACGACGTAAAATTCGGCGGCAACGAAGAGATAAGTTTCGACGACGTATTAAATACGGAATTCTGGTTTATCGACGACGGCGCAAGGTACGTGGTCGATGATCCTGAACAACACACCTATAAGTACGGCGGACTTATGAATACGGGAATATGGCAAAAGTCGAATTTAAGTTCTATTCCCGCCGAAAACAAGATCACGCTTAAAGTAAAAGGCGTTTTAAGACTTAAAGACGACGCAAGTCAGGGTGTACTCGATACGGGGCTTGCATATACTTCCAAACTGAAAGACAGGGTAGTGGAAATGAACGCTTTAAGTACTATCGTTCAGGACGCCCTTACGGGACACGAAGAGACGGACGCCATTACGGGCGAAGTGAATATCGTCAACACGGTAACGGTCAAGACCGTAGGTTCGGGTGCCGATACGGTAAAAACCGTGAGACAACTCGCCGCAAGCAAAGAAGTAAGCAAGATTTCCGTGTACTCGGTGGACTATAAGGCAAAAGAAGATTTAAAAGCGTATCTCGACGCCTGGAATACAGACGTAGTATGGTACGACGAAACCTTAACGGGCGACGAACTTATCGCGGCGAAAGCCGAGGCGAAAGAGTCCGAAGTACATTATTCTGACTCTACCGATATGCTTTTCTCCGCGCTCAATATGATAGTGGACGCCGTTAAGATCGTGCTTATCTGCTTTACTTCGATATCTCTCGTCGTTTCGTCGATAATGATAGGTATAATCACTTACGTCTCGGTTGTCGAACGCACCAAAGAGATAGGCGTTTTAAGGGCGATAGGCGCGAGAAAGAAGGATATTTCCA
>JAFZXG010000045.1 GCA_017616925.1 Clostridia bacterium
GGTATATGAAAAATAGGACAGTCTACACGGATTATTACTATTACGGTGATCAATATTATTTGTTGATGAATTCAGGTCGTTTTGATAACGAAAGCGTTTGCACTTTTATAGATGTTTCTAATTCGACGTTTATTCAATATGAATACGAATAAGTACGTAAAACACTTTTACTCGCGGGACGATATATTAAATCGCCCCGCGATTTAAATAAAAAACGAAAAACGGGCGTTTATCGGTGGTAATTTTTTATAAAATGGTTTATAATAGTACCGATTAAAGAGAGTTTGCTTTGAGGTGAACAATGCTTGAGATAAAAAACGTATCCTTTAGGGTGGACGACGAAGGCGGAAAAAAGGAAATACTTCACGACGTCAATCTGACCGTTCCCGATGGAAAACTCGTGGTGATAACCGGACCTAACGGCGGCGGGAAATCCACTCTCGCCAAACTTATCGCGGGGATAAACCGCGCGAGTTCGGGGAAAATCTACTTCGACGGGCGGGATATAACCGCGTCGAGTATAACCGACCGCGCGAGGAACGGTATCGCTTTCGCGTTCCAGCAACCCGTAAAGTTCAAGGGGATAAAGGTTTTAGACCTTATAAAAACGGCTACGGGGAAAGATATGCGCGTTTCGGAAGCGTGCGAATACCTTTCACTCGTGGGACTCTGCGCCAAAGAGTATATCGACCGCGAAGTGAACGGCAGTCTTTCGGGCGGGGAACTTAAAAGAATAGAGATCGCGACGGTGATCGCAAGGGGCGCGAAACTCTCGGTTTTCGACGAACCCGAAGCGGGTATCGACTTGTGGAGTTTCAATAACCTTATAAAAGTGTTCCGTAAAATGCGTGCGGAAATAAAGGGCGGATCTATTCTTATAATTTCGCATCAGGAACGTATCTTAAATATAGCGGATGAAATAATCGTGCTTAAAAACGGCACGATAGAAAGGCAGGGAAACCGCGACGAAGTGTATTCTTCGTTGGTTGGCGGCGAAGTTTCGAGAACCTGCGGAAAGGGCGAAGAGCCGTATAAGGAAGGGGTGGACGACGTATGTTAGAGTTAAGCGAATTGCAGTCGGAGATATTGAAAGAAGTCGCAGACCTACATAGTACGCCCGAAGGCGCGTATAATATTCGGTCGGACGGCGAGTCGGCGGGCAGAAGATCGACCGCGAATATCGAGATAATCCCCAAAAAAGACGTAAGCGGACTCGATATAAAGATAAAACCGTTCACCGAAAAAGAGAGCGTGCATATCCCCGTCGTTATTACTAAAAGCGGACTCGAAGAAGTCGTGTACAACGACTTTTATATAGGCGAAGGAGCGAACGTGGTTATAGTCGCGGGGTGCGGAATAGACAACTGCGGCAGGCAGGATTCCCAACACGACGGGATCCACCGCTTTTTCGTTGAGAAGAACGCGACGGTAAAGTACGTCGAAAAGCATTACGGTTCGGGTAGCGGCGCGGGGAAGAGAATACTTAACCCCGTCACCGAAGTGTATATGGAAGAAGGTTCTTCCGTCGAAATGGAAATGACGCAGATAAAGGGCGTGGACGACACCGAAAGGACGACGCTTGCGAAACTCAAAGCGGGAGCGAAACTCGTCGTGAAAGAAAGGCTTATGACTCACGGAGATCAAAATGCGATAAGCGTATATAACGTCGAGTTAAACGGCGAAAATTCGAGTGCGGACGTGGTGTCGAGATCGGTCGCAAGGGAAAATTCGTTCCAGAAGTTCGAAGCGAAGATAGTCGGCAACGCCGCTTGTCACGGGCATACGGAGTGCGATTCGATAATAATGGAAAACGGCAGGATACTCGCTATCCCCGCGTTAGAAGCAAACGACGTGAACGCGACTCTCGTTCACGAGGCTGCGATAGGTAGAATCGCGGGCGAACAGATAATAAAACTTATGACTTTGGGGCTTTCGGAAAAGGAAGCCGAAGAAAAAATCGTAAACGGATTTTTAAGATAATGCGAGGTTAATAATCGCGGGGCTAACGCTCCGCGATTATCATTTGATTTTCGTTTATTTTTTCGTCCGTAGAGAGCGAATACAGTTCGTTTGCGATAACGTCTATATCGTACACCGCAAGCGCGCTCTTCCCGAGTTTACTTAAATCGCTTTTTCTCGTTAGCAGTGGGACGTTTCCGTTTTTCTCTATTTCCGCAATAAGTTCGAGTCCGCTTTTATTCGTCGCAAGCACCTTCGCGTAAAGCGGTTTATTGAGTGCAGTAACGACCAGCGGTCTTGTTATCCCCAAAAGGTTGCAGGTAAGTATTCGCCTTATTCTCGATTCGGTATAACGCCGCGTCGTTACTTTATTTAAAAGTTCGGGCAGCGTCTTGTTGTCTTTAAGCAGGGCTTTTATTCTGTTTTCAAGCCCTTCGGTGCAGTCGGGAACTTCGGCGATCTCTTCGGCGTCTTTAATAATCGCCGCGGCAAGCGTCGTTTTTTCGAGTTCTTCGGGGAAACCTTTTAAGTCTTTATAAACGAATTTCGGAAGAGCGACTTTAGTCGCTCTTTTTTTGCCCGCTCTGATCGCCTTTCTTATACTTCCCGCGCTGCTGATACCTTTCCGTAGTTTTTCTTCGGCGTGATTGACTTCCCGTTTTAACGGAAAGATCTCTATCGCGGAATTGAGTTTAAGTAGCGCTTTCGTGTATTCGAGTCCCAAAATATTGTTCGGGGAAGATATAAGCGATTCGTCGTACTCGCCGCCCAAAGCCTTTACCGTTTCGTATTTGGATTTGCACAGGGAATAGCCTTTTTCGAGATTTTCTTTAAGGATTTACTTAAACTCTTTGGATTCGTTGTTCATTTCCCGCGCGAGAGAGATATACTGTTCCTTTTCTCCGCTTTCCACACCGAAACACAGTCCGTCCGCGACGCCGAGTGAATTTAAAAGCGATACCGCGCCGAAAGCGAAAGTTTCGGCATTCGCGACGGTAAGGACGGTCGGCAGTTCGATAACCAGATCCGCTCCGCCTTTTATCGCGTGTTCGGCGCGAAGGAACTTATTTAAAACGGCGGGTTCTCCGCGCTCGGTAAAATTACCCGAAAGTATTGCCACGACTTTTTCCGCGCCGAGTTCCTTTTTCACGTACTCTATCTGTTTTATATGCCCCAGATGGAAGGGGTTGTATTCGGCGATTATTCCGCAAATTTTCATAAAATCAGAAAAACTCCCGACGAATATTTTACTTTTTTAATTTAAAGTTGTAAAATAATTCTGTTGTACGAAACGTCTATCGTTTATTTTACAACAAAACGAAGAAAATTTCAAATTTATTTCGGTAATAATTTTAAGGAGAGTCTTTATGTCTATTCTGGAAAACATAAAAAAAGAAGCAAGTAAGTTAAAAAAGAATATCGTTCTTCCCGAAGGCGAAGATAAAAGGGTGGTTGCCGCGGCGGCTACCGCGGCGAACGAAGGGCTTGCCGTTATTACTCTTCTCGGCGATCCCGCGGCGATAAAAGCCGCTAATCCCGACGTAAAGTTGGATAAAGTAATTATCGTCGATCCCAAAACCAACGAAAAGACGACCGCTTACGCGGAAATTCTTTTCAAGGCGAGAGAAGGGAAGATAAACAAAAAGACCGGACTTCCCGAATACGCCACCGTGGACGACGCCAAAGCGTCTATCCTTAAAGACTACACCATGTACGCCGCGCTTATGCTTAAAGCGGGCGACGTTGACGGACTCGTGTCGGGTGCGTGCCACTCTACCGCGAACACTCTTCGTCCGGGACTGCAGGTCATCAAGACAGCGCCCGGAATAAACACCGTTTCTTCGAGTTTTATAATGATAGCCGACAGGGAGAACAAATATAATCCCGACGGCGTGGCGGTATTCGCCGACTGCGCTATAAATATCGAACCCGACGCACAGCAACTCTCCGATATTGCGATATCTTCGGCTGAAACCGCGAAGAATATCGCGGGCATAGAACCGAGAGTCGCCATGCTTTCCTTCTCGACGAAAGGCAGCGTAAACGACGACAAATACTTTAAGTCCGTTCCCAAGATGCAGGACGCGACCGCGATAGCAAAAGCCGCCGCGCCCGATCTTAAACTCGACGGCGAATTCCAGTTCGACGCCGCGGTATCCGAAGAAGTGGGCAAGTTAAAAGCCCCCGATTCAAAAGTCGCGGGAAAAGCGAACGTGTTTATTTTCCCGAAC
>JAFZXG010000046.1 GCA_017616925.1 Clostridia bacterium
AGTTTCAAAAGAAGATAAATCTAATGTTTGTATATTTTTACAGTTTTCGAAAAAATACGGGAAAAACGGATATACCCCCGAAAAAATATAGAATAAAGGTGTCATCGTGAATTTTTACGACGCGGTTTTCTGCGTGCTTACCTATAAAAACGAGAAGGATCTTAAAGAATTTATTTCAAGTGCGAAAGACGCGTGCGGTTTTTCGTATAAAATCGTCGTGGTCAACAGTTTTTACGATAAGGAAAGCGAAGAAAAAATCAATGCGGTCGCAACGGAAGGAAACTGCGATTTTATAAGCGTTGAAAACAAGGGCTACGGCGCGGGCAATAACCGCGGTATAGATTTTGCGCGCGAAAACTACGATTTCGACTACCTTATAGTCTGCAATCCCGACACGGTGATAAAAAAATTCGATCTAAAAGACCTTAAAGATGTAAAGGACGAATACTTTATCGCGGGACCTAAAATAATTTGCAGAAAGCGGAAAAATCAAAATCCCGCGGTGGCGAAAAACAGTAAACTTGCGAACGCTCTTATCTATAAGGGTTTTTCAAAGGACAGAAAACTTTTTATTTACGCGGGATACGCCGTAAACAAACTAATGAAACTGTTTTCGTTTTATTACCTTATAAAAACGCCGACTCTGTTTCAGGCGCACGGCAGTTTCGTAATATTCCCGAAAAACACGCTCGATAAACTTCTTCCAGTTTACGACGAAAACGTATTCCTGTTTTCAGAAGAAATGGATCTCGGATACAAGACGAAAAGTCTTAAAATAAAGAGTTATTATCTTCCGAAGATCCGCGTGTATCACAAAGAGGACGGCAGCGTCAAACTCTCCGACTTAAATGTGTATGCGGAGAGTAAAAAATCACTTATCTACGTTATGGATAAGTGGAAAACGAAGAAGGGTAAATAAAAGTGCAGACGTTTTTCCTGATTGCTTTTTTTACAGTATTGATAATGACGTTTATCCTGACGGACAGTTGGTTTTCGGTGGCGAGGATCCACGTTACCGTCTGGACTTTTTTATTTTCGGGCTACGCTCTCTTCTCCGAAAACAGACTTATGTATTCGGGGATCTGGTGGCTTCTCTTTTCGTGTATCGCGATCACTCTCGGCGAATTCGCCGCGAAAAAAATCTTTCGGGATAAAAAACCCCTGTTAAACCCCTATCTTACCGAAACCGACCGTTATCCGACGACTCGATCCCAAAAAAGATACGCTCACGACTCGGTTTACGTTATTCTCCTTATTATGATCGCGATAGGTCTTTTGGGCGACTATATAAACGTAACTTACTACGGTTTCGGGCTTGGGGATTTTTTAGGTCTTTCACGGATAAAAGCGATGAGCGATCATATCACCACGGCGCGTTATACTGGTATGGAAAGAACTTCGGCGATCGTCTCTCTCACCACAGCGGTTTCGTACGCCGCCGCGATATGCGGAGGATTTTTTGCCGTCAGATCCAAAGGCGTATGGCGAAAAATAATCTGTTTCGCGATCTTCATACCGTCTCTCGTCTACGTTCTGACTACGACGGCAAAACATCATATTATAGTATCTTGCCTTCTGTTTCTCGTCGGTGCGATCGTGTCTTATATTTTTACGTTCGGAAAAGACAAGACTTTTACTTCGAAAGAGATAATTATCTTTCTTCTGTCGGTATTCGGCGTTATCCTCTTACTCTATTTCGCTCTCGCATGGCGTGCGGGTTCGTTCAACGTTGAAACGACGAGCGCGCGTTTCACATATTACGCGTTCGGCAGCGTAGAAGCCTTCGACGTCTGGCTGTCTTCTTTGTTCGTTAAAGGCGAATACGGTTTAGGAATAAACACTTTTCTCGCGCCCTTCTACGCGGTGGGACTTGCTGAACGGCAACTCGGCGTTTACAACTATATCCCCGGCGCCGTATCGAACGTGTTTACGGCGTTCCGCGGACTTATAGCCGATTTCGGCAAGTACGGCTCGCTTTTAGCGGTATTTCTCGGCGGCTTTGCGGCGCACGTCGCGAAGGAAAAGGCTAAAACGGGGAAGATATCGAGCGCGTTTTTATACGCGGCGATTTTGTTCTTCTCCCTGCACGCGTTCATGGTTTCCCCGTATATTTACGTGACCATTACGGCGGGACTTATTCTCTTTCCCGTCGTCGTGATCTACGAAAAGTACGCGGACAAGATTTTCGCGTTCTTAAGATCGGACGAGACGGCGGATCACGGCAGGATCACGGGCAAAAAAATAGCGGCGGGCGTTGCGATCTCGTTAGTCGTTCAGGCAATCTCGCTTTTAGCGAATATCGTAATAAACATCATCGTACCGAAGTTCATAGATAAATCGCAATACGGAAACTGGCAGACTTTCGTGCTTTATCTCGGCTACGTCGGACTTCTGCATTTCGGGGTGCTTGACGGAATAGTTTTAAGATACGCGCAGTACGGATACGACAAACTCGACAAAAAGAAGATCCGTTCGCAGTTTTTACTTTTGCTTTCGATACTGACGGCGATATTTTTGATAATGACCGGCGTTTCCGTAGCGTTTACGACGGGCGTTACCAGAAACGTGATAATAATGGTCGGGATCGGCGTTATAACGAGAAACGTTTTCACCTATTCTTCGTACCTTTGTCAGATAACGAACAGAATAAGAAAATACGCAATACTCGTAATAACGCAGAGAGTAGCGCACGCGCTGTTCGTAGTAGTTCTTCTTCTTTTCAAAGTGAACGATTATCGGTGGTACTGCGTAAGCGATCTTTTCGGCGACGTTATAGCGGTCGCGATATCGTTCGGTTTCAACAGGGAACTGTTCTTCGGAAGTCCCGAAAAACCCAAAGAGATCTTCCGCGAATTCGTAAAGAATATTTCCGCGGGCGTGCTTTTGCTTATGGCTAACTGGTCCGCGGCCTTCCTTTTAAGCGGCGCGCAGATGGTCGTAAGTTGGCGTTGGCTGGAAGAGATATTCGCCGACGTCGCGCTGGCGTTCAAAGTGACGTCGCTCGTACTTATGTTCGTCACGGCGATAAGCGTGGTGCTTTTTCCGTCGCTTAAACGTATGGAAGAAGAAAAACTCCCGCTCGTATATAAAAACACGCGACAGGCACTGTCCTTCGTTATGTATATTGCTTTGCTTTTCTATTTCCCCGGAAAATTTATTCTGTCCAAATGGTTGCCGTACTATTCGGAAAGCCTTACTTATCTTGCGATCCTTATGCCTATCGTCGTGTACTCGTCGAAAGTTACTCTTCTTACGAATAACTACATGAAAGTTTACCGCAGAGAAGGAACTATGTTTATAGTAAATCTTTTGACGGTAGCGGTCGGTTTCGGCGGATTTCTACTCGCCGCGTTCGTATTCAACGACCTTACCCAGCTCCGTATTCTGATAGTCGCGGCGGTGATCGTTAACTCAATCGTGTCCGAAATATTAGTGCTGAAAATAATAAAGGTGAAAATTATATATGAA
>JAFZXG010000047.1 GCA_017616925.1 Clostridia bacterium
AGGCGGAGTGCGACAGATATAATAAATTACTCGCCGAAAACGTTCAGGACGTTCAGATCCTGGGGATAGGTTCTAACGGTCATATCGGTTTCAACGAACCGAACACGCCTTTTGACAGCGTGACGCACGTAGTAGACCTTACCGAAAGCACCATAAAGGATAATTCGAGACTCTTTAAGAGTATCGACGAAGTTCCCCGACAGGCGTTCACGATGGGTATCGCGAACATTATGGCGTCCAAAAAGATCGTAATGGTCGTGAACGGCGCGAACAAAGCGAAAGCGGTTTACGGTATGGTGAAAGGCGAGATCGATCCGAAAGTTCCCGCAAGCATATTGAGAAATCATCCCGATTTCACGCTTTTCGTCGACGAACCCGCCGCGGCTTTAATTAAATAAAACGAAAGCGTAATAGAAGATATATAAATGAAGAATATTTTCTGGGGGGGGGTAAAATAAAAAACCTATTTTCCCGTTTTTTTGTCGGTATTCTCGCCGTTATTATAGCGGCGGGAATATTTGGTTGTTATGGTAAAGAAAAGTTTACGGTAGAGTTCGTATTGTCTTCGGGGGTTAAGGCGGTTTCGGTTGATAAAGGCGGAACCGTTTCCGATACTGCTATTCCTGACGCCAGTAAAGACGGCTATACTTTTTTATACTGGAAAAATGGAGACGAAATTTTCGATTTCGGCTTGTCCGTAAACGAAAACGTAGTTCTTACACCCGTATATCAGGCGAATACTTATACGTTGTCGTTTGAAGGGCTTTCAGAGACCAAAACGGTTACTTTTAACCTTGAGATAGGCGATTTGCCTCGTATCGAAAAACAGGCGGGTAAAGAAGTTTTTTGGTGTATAGACGGAGTAAGGATAAATCAGTTTACCGTCTGGAACGGCACTGAAAACAAGACGGCGACCGTCGGAACGAACGACGTAATTTCTTTGAATTCTTTTCAAGGACAAGGGCTGGATCTCGTTTCCAAGATCGTAAACGATTATTTGTCCTTAACCGAAGAATCCGAAATCGCCGCCTATCTTTTTGACACAAAGAATTCCGCGGGTTCGAATCCCGTAGAGTTTTCGTGGAGAAACCTTTCGGGCGACAATACTATGAGATTTACGGTCTTAGTCGCGTCCGACGCCGAGTTCAAGAACGTCGAGTATATGGGAACGACTTCTTATAATACTCTGTACGTTTATAATCTTACGCCGGGCGTACATTACTGGAAAGTTGTTTGTTCTAACGGTATCATAAGCGAAACGGACTTTTTTGAGATCACGAACACGTTAAGAGAGATATATTGCGGAAACGTCGTCAATATGCGCGACGAAGGGGGATATCAGACCGAATTCGGAAAGATTAAATACGGGCTTGCTTACAGGTCGACCGCGATAAACAGCGGCAGCGCGGACGCCACGGCGGTAAAAGTGCTGGTCGATCAACTTAAAGTAAAGACCGAACTCGATTTAAGAAGAGACGTAAGCGGACTCACCGCACCCGATAATAACATAACTTATTATCAATACGGGATAGTACAGCACGATTTCATATTTCCGAATTTAAATCCGAACAGACCTTACAGTAAGTCGTATACGGCGGCGCTAAAGCAGGGATTGATGTTGTTTACCGATATTTCTAATTATCCGATAGTGTTCCATTGTACTTCGGGTGCCGACAGAACGGGTACTTTCGCGTTTATTCTCGGCGGACTGCTCGGTATGTCGTATGAAGATCTGGTTCGCGACTACGAGATCACGTCGTTTTATAAAGGTGCGCGCTGGCGTTCGAATATTATCGTTTCGGACGGGGTTTGTACTTTCGATCCAAGCGGAGTATTTATGGATAACGAGATCAATCTTTGCGATTTCGATAAAATGTACAGACACGTTATGGACGCTTACGGCACGGGAGACGGCAAACTCGTTTCCGCCGTGGTGAATTATCTAAAAACAGTCGTAGGTTTAACGGATAGCAATATAGAAGATATCAGATCGATAATGATCGAAGGCTACGGGGATTGAGAATAAAAGGGAGAAAGATGAAGGGTTGGTGGCAGGATTAGCCGCTTGTGATAGGCGCCGTACAGCACCGTGAATCCGAAGGGAGTGAAAAAGGCTTTGACGAATATGTGTCGAAAGCGGGGTATAGCGTCGAACGACTTTTCCGCCTTTTCGCGCCCGAAAAGGGCGTTATGACCTATTACGAAGAGCATAAGCACGGAATTATGAAAAGAACGGCGATTTAAAACCCGAACATTTTACTGCTAATAGCAGGAAAAAAGTATGGCGGAAATGTTCAAAGGGACACGAACGGCAAGCGATAATAGCAAACAGAAATAAAGGAAGCGGCTGCCCGTATTGTCGGGAAAGAAAAAAGGACTCTCGATAAAAACTACCAACGCACGTATCAAAAAATCACGTTTATATCGACTGACGTAATACCTTACGGATCTATTTCAGGATCTGTAAGGTGTTTATTTTTCAGTCAAAACTCGTTTTTCAGGCTGTTAAATATAGGGTGATTCGCGGTTTTTTATTTGACAAAAACGTATTATACATTGTAAAATATATAAATAAATCATACGGTGGCGAAAAACCGCCGTCAAGCGAGAAAAATTATGGATGAAGTTATCTCTTCGATATTAGAGGCGGAGAAAAAAGCGGACTCTCTTGTAGTCGAGGCGCAGGACAACGCGAAAAAGGCGGTGCTTGCCGCGGACACCGAAGGCGAACGCATAAAGGCGAACGCCGTCGAATCTTTTAAGATACATAGAAAAGCCGCGCTTGCGGATGCCGAAAAACGCGGCGAAACGGAATATGCGAAGATAATCGCAAACGGCGAAAAAAGGGCAAAGGAAGTCGAGGCGGCGGCAAGAGATAATATAGAGACCGCGGCGGACGCGGTGGTGAAAG
>JAFZXG010000048.1 GCA_017616925.1 Clostridia bacterium
TAATTGCGGTATTTTCTGGCAGGACGGTGAATCGGCAAAGACCGCTGTTAATAATTATATAACCAGGATCAGAGAGATCCTGCCCGTCTCGGCAAACGTCGTAACGGACGACTTTTTTGCTTAAACTATGGGGAAAACAGGGAAAATATTAAACTTAATACTTCCGATCCTTTCAATTCTTTTGATCGCGGTTTTATGGACCGTGTCCGCGGTCGTAGTGGGAGACGGACTAATACTTCCTTCGCTTTCGGAGACTTTCGGCGCACTCGTCGGACTAATAAAAAGCGAAGGGTTCTATACGGCGTTTTTTTCCACTATGATAAGGTCTGTCGTCGCGTTTTCGATTTCGTTCGCGCTGGCGTTTATAGCCGCTTTGGTTTCGTATAAATATATATATGCAAAGAAGTTTTTAGCACCGATAATTACGATAGTAAGGACTTTGCCTACGATAGCGGTCGTATTGCTTTTAGTCGTATGGACAAATTCTAAAATCGCACCCGTTATAGTAACGACGTTAGTCGTTTTTCCTACTATGTACAGCGAACTTTCGGTAGCGTTTGGCGGTATAGATAAAGACGCGCTTGAAATGTGTAAAGTTTTTAACGTCGGCAAAAAAGATCGCTTTTTCAAGGTCGTGCTACCGCAAACCGCGCCGTATTTTATTGCGGCGGCAGGTTCGGGACTTACTCTGAATATAAAACTCATGGTAGCGGCGGAAGTGCTTGCTTCGACCGCACGGTCAATGGGGTATCTTCTCAATACTTCCAAAATCTATTTTGAAACCGCGACCATGATGGCGTTGGTATTGTTTACGCTGGTCGTCGGGCTTATCATAGAAGGCGCGTTTTCGTTACTTTCCAAAAAGGCGGGCAGGTTTCTATGATAGAATTTAAAAGCGTAACCAAAAAATACGGCGACAAGGTCGTATTTACGGATTTCGACCTTGAAATAAAAGACGGCGAGATCACCGCGATACTCGGCGAGAACGGATCGGGTAAGACCACGCTTTTAAAAATGCTTGCGGGCATAACCGACTACGAAGGTAAGATCTCGGTCGGCGACCGCGCGGCTTTCGTGTTTCAGGAAGACAGGCTTATAAAGAACCTTACGGTCGAACGGAATATCCTTCTCGTTGCGCCGACCGCGGACGCGACCGCGCTGCTTAACGAATACGGACTTTCGGGCTACGGCAAACGCTATATAAAAGAACTTTCGGGCGGGGAGAGAAGAAAGGTCGCCATAATACGCGCACTCGCCGTTTCTTCGCCCCTTTTAATTATGGACGAACCCTTTTCTTCGGTGGACGTCGCGACCAAGCAAAAGTTTATGGGGAAAATCCTTAAAGAGCGGGAAAATAAAAAAAACACCGTGGTGATCATTACTCACGATATTTTCGAAGCGTCCGACTTCGCGGACAGGATAGTCGTTCTGTCGGGCGGGAAGATAGCGTTCGACAAACGGGATTTCGACAGAGTCGGAATAAGGGAAGAGATATATTCGCTTTTATCTAAACGACGGTAGAAACAGAATACGAATCGTCGAGCAGGGTGAATTCGCCCTGCTTTTCGTTTGTCAGCACGGTCTTTTCATCGCCGTCGTTTATTATAACGAATACCGTCAGAACGCCGTACTCGGCGTTCCCGACCAGCGTTCTTATAAGATTTTCCGCACCGCTTTTATCGAGCAGCATAAGCGCGGTGGACGTAGCGTCCGTAAGCCAGCCGCTGTTTCCGAAAACGATTGCGGAAGTTACGCCGCTATTCGTCGGGCGGCCGCTTTCCGCGTCGATTATATGCGAATATCTTACGCCGTCGTATTCGTAATAGGTCCTGTAATTTCCGCTTGTCGAAACGAAGACGTTTTCGGGTTTTTCGACGCGGATGATGTTTTTACTTACGTCGTCGGGGTGCGTGACCGAAAGAGAGTTTGCCGAAAGTATCGAAATACTGCTGCCGCCGAAGTTTACGTATCCCGAATCGTAGCCTTTGCTTTTTAACAGTTCGGTTATTTCGTCGACGGCGACGCCTTTGATTATTCCGCCCGCGTCGAACGATATCTTTTCGTTTTTTACCACCGCGGTTTTTTCTTCGTTAAACGAAAAAGCGGTAGGATCGAACGAGTTCGAGTTTTTCACCGCGGTTATCTCGTCGGCGGTCGGCGGAACAAAGTCGCCGTTCGGTACTTTCGTGTCGGGAGTAAAGTGCCAAAGCCTTAAAAAAGGCAACACGGCGGGATTGAAGGCGGGCGATATTCCGTGCGCGGCGGTCATTTTTTCAAGCACTTTAAAAGCAAGCGGCGAAACCGCGATCTCTTCGCCCGTTTCCGCGGCGTTAAATCTCGATAAAAACCCGTTTCCCGACAGCGAAAATTCGCCGGAAAGCCCGTATAATATTTCGTCGATCCCGCGCTTTACCGAATCGGGAAGAGATCCGTCGAAGGTCGCGACCGAAATTTCCGCGTCGAAACAGAAAGCGGAGTAATAGCCGTTTTCCTTTTTGCAGGAAGCATAAAGCAGCCCGCAGACGCTTAAAATAATGGCGGATACTACCGCCGTTACCTTTCTTAAAACCGTTTTCATAGAACCTTTTCTTATATGAAATATTATAATACAAAATGTTTATAAAAATCAATTTTTATTGACAAAGTTTCCCGCCTTTGTTAAAATAATAAATAGTTTTATTTTGATTCGTCTGCACCTGAAAAACGCGTTGGGGGAAGGAAATGCCGAAGTGTAAGATCGCGGACGTCGTGTTCGATCTGGAACCGGAATACGCATATTTTAACGAACGCCTTACGGAATTTCTTTATGTCGGGGAAGAAACGCCCGAATATTCGGTGTTTTCGGACGACGTCTCGATAGAAAAGGAGAGAAAGAAATACTCTCTTCCCGAAAATCTGCCCGCGCCCTTAATCGAAGATCTTTTCTTCGAGAGAAAAGTCAGCGACTATATTCTCGAAAAGAAGAACGGCACGCTCTTTCACGGCAGCGCGATAGAATACGGCGGCGGGGCGTACGTGTTTACCGCAAGGAGCGGGACGGGTAAGTCCACTCACGCGGGGCTGTGGCGCGAACTTCTGGGCGACAGGGTGAAGATGATAAACGACGACAAGCCGATAGTCCGTATTATAGACGGAAAGCCCGTGATCTACGGAACGCCATGGAAAGGCAAACACGGACTCGGCGGCAATATAAAAGCGCCCGTAAAGGCGATATGCAGGCTGGTTCAGGCGAAGGAAAATTCGATACGCGAAGTCTCGGTGAAAGAGTTTCTGCCCACTTTCTTCGTTCAGTGTTATCACGTCGAAGACCGAAAAAGAAAGGAAAACTTTTTGGAGTTTTTGGACGGGCTTTTGTCGGGCGTAAAACTGTTCGAGTTAAAATGCGATATAAGTAAGGCGGCGGCGGAACTTTCCTTTACCGCTATGACGGGGGATAAATTATGAAGATAAAAAGCGGATACCTTATTAGAGAAGTCGCGGGGACTTATCTCGTGGTGGCGGTAGGAAAACGCGCGAAGGAATTCGGCGGTATGATCAACCTGAACGAGACCGCGGCGACGCTTTGGAAGGAACTCGAAAAGGGCGCGACCGAAGAAGAACTCACGGCGAGACTTCTCGAAGAATACGAAGTGGACGAAAAAACGGCGAAAGACAACGTAAAGGACTTTATAAAAAAACTCAGCGACGCAAATCTTTTGACGGGGGTGGAAAACAAATGAAAACGGGATTCGACAACGCTAAATACCTTGAACTTCAGTCGGCGAAGATATTAGAGCGCATATCGCATTACGACAACAAATTATACCTTGAATTCGGCGGAAAACTCTTCGACGACTATCACGCGTCGAGAGTCCTGCCGGGATTTATGCCCGACAGTAAGATAAAGATGCTTTCGCAACTTAAAGACAAGGCGGAGATACTCGTCGCAATCAGCGCGAACGATATAGAAAAGAATAAGTACAGAAACGATCTCGGCATAACCTACGATACCGAAGTTTTGAGACTTATCGACGTTTTCAGGAACAAAGGCTTTTACGTCGGGAGCGTGGTGCTTACCCGCTTTAACGAACAGCCGCCCGTCGTCGCTTTCCAGAAACGCCTTGAAATGATGGGCGTAAAGGTGTATCGCCACTATACGATAGAAGGTTATCCTTCGGACGTTGAAAGGATTGTGTCCGACGAAGGTTTCGGAAAGAACGAGTATGTCGCGACGTCGCGCCCGCTGGTAGTCGTTACCGCCCCCGGTCCGGGCAGCGGCAAGATGGCGACCTGTCTTTCCCAACTCTATCACGAGTATAAGCGCGGAATAAAGGCGGGATACGCAAAATACGAGACTTTCCCGATATGGAACCTTCCTTTAAATCACCCCGTAAACGTCGCTTACGAAGCGGCGACCGCGGACTTAAACGATATAAATATGATCGATCCGTTTCATCTGGACGCTTACGGTGAAATGGCGGTGAACTATAACAGAGACGTGGATATTTTCCCCGTGCTTTCCGCGACTTTGACGAGAGTCATGGGCGAATGTCCGTATAAGTCGCCTACCGACATGGGCGTCAATATGGCGGGCTACGCCATCGTTGACGACGAGGTTTGCAGGGAAGCGAGTAAGCAGGAAGTTATCCGCCGTTATTACGCGGCGCAACTCGACGTGAGAAAGGGACTCGTGGGGAAAGACACTCTCTCGAAGATCGAGATACTTATGCAAAAGATGAATATAACTATTCTCGACAGGGCGGTAGTCCGTCCCGCACTCGAAAAAGAGCGCATAACGGGCGTTCCCTGCTGCGCGTTGCAACTGCCTGACGGCAGGATCGTAACGGGCAAGACGGGAATACTGTTCGGCGCGGCGTCGGCGACGCTTATAAACGCGCTTAAAGTTCTCGCGGACATCGACGATTCGATAGACCTTATACCTTCGGTGGTGTTAGAACCCATACAGAAACTCAAAGTGAACAATATGGGCAGTATCAATCCGAGACTGCATACCGACGAAGTTCTGCTGTGTCTCGCGGTCAGCGCGGTGACGAATCCGATAGCCAAACTCGCGGTAGGAAAACTTTCGCTTCTCAAAAATTCCGAACTGCACTCGTCGGTGGTGCTTTCGCACGTAGATAAAAAGACTTTTAAGGCACTCGGCGTGAACGTAACGAGTGAACCAAAGA
>JAFZXG010000049.1 GCA_017616925.1 Clostridia bacterium
AGACTACGGTTTTCGGGAAAAAATACTTAAGCGCGGACGAGTCTGCGTTTCTTCATGAGTACGCCGCGACTCTCGGTAGGGGCGATTACGAGACCGAAAACAAAAAAGCGAACGTTTCTCTTGAAAAAATAAAGGAAAGAAAAGAAAAAAGCGTTGACGATGAAAAGAAATATAAGCCTTTACTCATTAAACTCGGATTTCTTTTCGGAGCGATCGTCTTTATTCTGTTGATCTGAAATGGTGGACGTTGGCATAATTTTCAAAATAGCGGCGATAGGGATACTCGTTACCGTTATAACGCAAATATTAAAGAAAAGCGACAGAGACGACATCGCGACTCTCGTCTCGATAACGGGACTGATTATAGTGCTTACGCTCGTTATAAATATGGTAAGCGAACTTTTCGATACTATAAAAAACATCTTTTATCTGTATTAAATGATAAAAATAGTGGCGATAGCCTTGCTCTTATCGTTTCTGATATTGTGCGTTAAGGGATTCAACAACGAATACGCGGTCTTAACGGGACTCGCCGCAAGCGTGATACTCGTTCTGCTTTCTTCGGAATATTTTTCGGGGGTTCTTACTTTCCTTAACGATCTTATCGAAAGATCCGGAGTAGAAAGAAGTATCGTAAACGTGGTGTTTAAGGTTACGGGAATAGGATATTTAATAGAATTTTCGGCGGGAATAGTTGAAGACGCGGGACTTAAAGGTTTGTCGGACAAACTCGTTTTAGTCGGCAAAATAGTAATAGTGTTTACTGCTCTTCCCGTATTCTACGCCGTATTTACCGCATTTTCGGAGATTTTCGCGTGAAAAAGAAAAAAGCGTTTATTATTTTTCTTCTCGCTGTCGTCGTTTTCTCCGCGTTTTTCAATGTAAAAACCGTAAAAGCCGACGACTTTGACAGCGTTCTGGAAAACGAACTGAATAATCTCGACTTAAGCGAATTGACCGAATTTCTGGACGTTACGGAAGCGGATTTTTCGGTAGCACTACTCGTAGAAAAAATGATTAAGGGAGAATACGAGATAAATTACGGCTCGTTTATCAAGTATTTTATAAAAACCGCTCTGGGTAAAATAAATCTTTTTCTGCCTGATTTTTTTCTTATACTTGCCATCTTGCTTTTAGGCAGTCTTTTTAAAAACACTAAAGGTTACGTACTTTCTGAAGAACTTTCGAAGATAATTTCTTTCATATTCGTCGGTTCGATTCTTGCTATCGTATTAAAAGACGTTTCCGAGTGCATTGTTTCAACAAAAAATCTTTTAGATAATCTATCGAAATTGTTTGAGATTATGTCACCCATAATCGTTACTCTGATCGTTGCGGGCGGGGGAACGACATCGGTTACGTTACTTAAACCGACGCTTATAATGGCAAGCGGCGGTTTTACGATGGTAATAACTTCCGTGGTGTTTCCGCTCGTTCTTTTATTCTTCGCTTTTTCGGTGTTCGGCGCGCTTTCGGACGAAGTGGATTTTTCTGGATTCTCTTCAACCGTTTCTGGCGTTATCAAATTAACAGTTGGGTTATCAGTCACGGTATTCGGACTTTTTTCCGCGGTAACGGGGATCGCGGGGCGAAGTTTCGACGGAATTACCGTAAAAGTTGCAAAATACCTGCTATCGAGTTCCGTCCCTTTAGTAGGCGGTATGGTAAAAGACGGGCTGGACGTTTTTCTGCTCGGCTGTTCTTTAATAAAGAACGCCGTAGGTATCGTCGGTGTTTTCGGTATATTTTATATGACGATATCACCGCTGCTGTTTAATCTTGCGTTTTCGTTTTTGTTAAGGATCGCGTCGTCGTTCGCCGCGCTTTTATACGATAAAAACGTAAACAAAATGCTGACGGGAGTGGCGGACTGTATCAAATATCTTAACGTCGCTTTATTAGCGTCGTCGTTCGTGTCGGTTTCGTGCCTTATGATAATGACTTTATCCGTGGGGAACGCGATATGACCTTAAATTCTTACGTTACGATACTCGGCGCGCTCGTCATTACGGTGACTTTGCTGTCTTTACTGCTGCCGAAAGGGAAAACGCAAAAGACTGTAAGAACTGTTTTAAGTCTTACCGTCGCGTTGTCGGTCTTAAAGCCCGTGATCGTATTGAACGGAGAAAATCTTGAAAATATAGGGGATCGATTTTTATCCGTGCAGGAAGACTTTATCTATTTTTCGGACGAATACGTCATAAAATTACAGCAAATCGCGTGCGAAAATATAGTAAATAATTATGGTATCGAAAATTGCGAAGTTAAGATCGAATACGAAAGATCGGGCGATATTACCGAAATAAAAAAAGTTGACGTTAATTTATTCGATCAGGTTATCATTTCGGGCGAAGAGAATATAGATATTAAGGAAGAAATAACCGATGCGATTTCGGCCTTCCTTAAAGTAAAAAGGGAGATCGTTTCAATAAATGAACGAAAAGGAGAATAAAAAGCGATTCGGCGCTTTTTTAAATAAAATCAAGTCGGACAAAAAGTCCCGAATAATAATTCTTATCGTGATATTTTCGCTTTTGGCGGCGTTTTTGCTTCTCGTTGGCGTACCAAAAAAAGAAACGGTAAGCGTAAAAAGCGACGATTACGTCGAAAGTCTGGAAAAGAAACTTTCTTCCGTACTCTGTAAAATAAACGGCGCGGGAAAAGTTGCGGTAATGATCACCGTTGAATCGGGTATGGAAACGGTACTTGCAAAAAAAACGAGCGTTACCGAGACGAACGGCAGAAAGGTCACCGAAGAAACGCCGCTTATCGTCGGTGGGAAAACCGTGATCCTTAAAGAAAATTACCCTAAAATAGTAGGCGTGTTAATCATAGCCGAAGGCGCGGACAATATCAGCGTGATGCGCAAAATACAAGACGCAACCTTATCGGTTTTGGACGTGAGTCTGAAACAGGTTGAAATATTATCAATGAACTAAAAAAGGAGAGTAATTATGAGCAAGAAAAAAAAGATCGTTTTATTGTCGTGTATGGTGGCGCTTTTAGCGGTTACCGCGGTATTTAACTTCGTTATGACTACTCCGAGTAGCAGTACGGGCGAAAACGCAGTCGTAACCAGCGCGAACTACTTTTCGCAGTACAGGAGCGAAAGAGTCTCTTCGCGTAACGAAGAGATACTTCAACTCGATTCTGTGATCGCTTCCGCAGAGTCCGGCAGCGCGGAGAAAAACGAAGCGCTACAACTTAAAACCAAACTTTCTTATATAACCGAAAAAGAAATGCTTTTGGAGTGTCTTATAAAAGCCTACGGTTTCGAAGACGCGGTCGTCGTTATAGGCGTAGATTCCGACAACGTGAACGTTATAACCAAGTCCGAAAATCTTTCGGCGGACGACGCGATCACGATAT
>JAFZXG010000050.1 GCA_017616925.1 Clostridia bacterium
CAAAAATCACTTATCAGGGCGTAGAAATAGATTTAGGCGCAAAGTGGGAGCGCTTAACCATGATAGAAGCGGTCAAAAAGTACGCGGGCGTTGACTATAACGACTGGAAGACCGACGAACAGGCGAGAAAGGTCGCCTCGGATAAGGGCGTCGTCGTGGAAGAAGGTGAAAAAGCGACCAAAGGACACGTCTTAATAGCATTTTTCGACGCGTTTGTGGAAGAAAAACTCGTTCAGCCGACCATAATTTACGACTACCCCGTCGAAAATTCGCCGCTCGCCAAGAGAAAGAAAGACGATCCTGCGTTCACCGAAAGATTTGAGTACTTTATATACGCAAGGGAGATGGGCAACGCCTTTTCGGAACTCAACGATCCCATCGACCAAAGAGAAAGATTTATAAAGCAGGTCGCGGAAAAGAGAGCGAAAGGAGGGAACGACGCGAAAGTGGACGAAGATTTCGTTACCGCTTTAGAGTACGGACTTCCTCCGACGGGCGGACTCGGATTCGGAGTCGACAGGCTCGTTATGCTGTTAACGGACAGCGCGTCCATAAGGGACGTCATACTGTTCCCGACTATGAAACCGGTCAAATAATGGATTCCAAAGTAACGAAAAAAAGGCTTTCCGAATTTCTCGCTTATGAGTGGATAGCAATAATAGTCGTCGCCGTTGCCTCTATTATAGTGTGGGAGGTTATTCTTTCCTTTGCGGCGGTGAAGTTAAAACCCGGACAGACCTTTACTTTCGTTTACGACACCAACGTAATAAGCAACGAAAAACTTCACGATAAAATAAAAAACGGCGTTTTTTCATACGACGTGATAGGCGGGGTAAGTTATGAAAGCGCGGTTTACGACGATTCGGTACTGTACGCAAAGATAGACACCGATATGATCGACGCGATCATTACCGATTCGCTTAACGGCGAGACCGTTCGCGCGAAGACGCTTATCGATAATCGGAATATTTATTCTCCTATTACTCTCTGCGAAGACGCGCTCGAATACGCGGGCAGATTCTATAACGGGGACGAGATAGACGAACAAAAAGTCGCCGATTACTTTACTGACCGTATGAGAAAGGACAACCGTTACCGTTCGGACGAAGCGAAAGCGCAGGGGATTAAAGACGAGATCGAGAGAATAAAAACCGTTAAAACGAAAGCCGAAAAGTTACTTGCGGCGTTCGACGCGGCGGGCGACGGACTTTTTTACAGGTACACGAGATTCGAACAGACCTATAACAACGCCACGGGAACGAACAAACAAACCTATTCGGCTTACTATGAAAACGAAAAGACGAACGGGCGCGAAAATTACGCCTATGGTATAAACGCCGCGTTCCTTACTGGCGGCGAACACGATCCGTCGGAATATTTTATGCTTAAATCCACCGAAACGGACGATGCGGAGAACGTGGTGATACTTCTGGTCAACCAAAAGAACGTGGACGGCTACGAAAACCCGCTTTTTTCGGAAGCGGTATCGTTCCTTTATGAAATATTCAGTCTTTGTACGAGCCTTATAGCGTAAGTAAAAATGAAAGGAAAATTTATAACCTTCGAAGGTTGCGAAGGCGTGGGCAAATCCCGCCAGATAAAACTTCTCGAAGAGTACTTAAAACAGAATAACGTAGCCTACTTTCTGACGAGAGAGCCGGGCGGTACGAAGGTCTCGGAACAGATCCGCGACGTCATTTTGGACGGCGGAAATTCCGAAATGACGAGCGAGTGCGAGGCTCTTTTATACGCCGCGGCGAGAGTACAACTTCTAAAAGAAACGATCAAGCCGAGACTCGATAAGGGCGAACTCGTTATCTGCGACAGATTCGTGGACTCGTCTCTCGCTTATCAGGGATTCGCAAGGGGACTGGGCGAAAAATTCGTGGAAAGCATCAACGCTTACGCGATAGAGAACTTCACCCCCGATTACACCGTCTTTTTAAAACTCGATCCCGAACGGGCGTTTTTAAGAAAAGGCGGCGCGGACGGAAAGGACAGACTTGAACAATCAGGACTCGAATTTCACAAAAAGGTCTACGAAGGCTACCTTAAACTCGCCGAGAAGTACGCGGACAGGTTTATAGTTATCGACGCGAGCGGCGAAAAGGCGGAAACACACGGCAAAATAGTCTCCGCCTTAAAAGAAAAGGGAATAATATGATAGATATTCCGTCGCTATTTAAAACCACGGGTGAATTTAAGGCGCTTTGCTCCGACAAGAAAAAAGGCGTTCTTTCTCACGCCTATCTCACGGTTACGCCCGACGGAAGATTTTTGGACGAGTATTTAAAATACATAGCGAAGATATTCGTCTGCGAAGAAGACGAGCCGTGTTTAAGATGCAGAAAGTGCAGGCTGATAGACCGAAACGCCTACGCGGACGTCAGATTCTTCCCTAAGGACGACGCGGTTAAAACTGAAGACGTCACCGCAATAATAGAAGAAAGTTTCATTAAGCCCGTCGAGGACGACAAAAAAGTCTTTATAATAAGCCACGCGGAAACGATGAGCGATATAGCGCAGAACAAACTGCTGAAAACTCTCGAAGAACCGCCCGCAAACGTCTATATGATACTTGGGGCGACGGGCGAATTCCCGCTTTTATCGACGTTAAAGTCGAGAGTAAAAAAATTCGAGATCCCCGCCTTTTCGGACAGAGCGTTGTTTTCGGCGTTAAAGGACGACTGTCCCGACGCGGAAAAGTTAAGGATCGCTATCGCCGCGGGCGACGGGACGGCGGGCGGCGCGCTTAATTTATATAACGACGAAGAATTCGCGGAAATAACCGAAGTCGCGACGGACGTTATAGTAAACATGAAAAAGAGTACGGAGATACTCGCCTTTTCGAACAAGGTGGCGGCGACTCGTTGCGATCTTAAGGAGTTTTTGTCCGTACTTTTGATCGCATTTAGAGAGATGCTGTGTAAAAGCGAAGGCAGGGCGGATCTTATCAGAAGCGAAAAACTATTCGACGGTATAAAAGGCGCGGAAGGGTTTACCCGCGGAGCGATAATGCACGCGATAGACAAGACGAACGAAGCGCTTACGAGAAAGAAATACAACGGGAACGATCAGATGATAACCGAGTGGCTGTTCTTTCAGATTTTGGAGGGGAAATATAAATGGCAAAAATAGTGGGCATAAAATTTAAAAACACGGCGAAGATATACTACTTCGCGCCCAAAGAAGACGAAACTTACGAAGAGGGCGCGGGAGTCGTGGTGGAAACCGCGAAGGGACTCGAATACGGCAAAGTCGTTATTCCGGTAAAGGACGTTCCCGCCGCCGAGATAGTCCGCCCGTTAAAGCCCGTTTTGAGAAAGGCTACGCAAAGAGACGAAAAGGCTGTTGCCGAAAACGAGAAGAAGATCCCCGAAGCGTTGAGTTATACCGAAGATATGATAAAAGAAGCGGGACTCGATATGAAACTCGTCGGATGCGAATTTTCGTTCGACGGGAAGAAACTCGTGTTCTTTTTCACGTCGGAAGGAAGGGTGGACTTTCGCGAACTCGTCAAAATACTTGCAAGTCATTTCCGTTTAAGGATAGAACTTCGCCAGATCGGGATAAGAGACGAGACCAAAATGCTTGGCGGCATCGCGCCGTGCGGAAGGGAATGCTGCTGCGGCAGTTGTCTGCCCGATTTCTGTCAGGTGTCCATAAAAATGGCGAAAACGCAGGGGCTGCACCTTAATCCGTCTAAAATTTCGGGGCTTTGCGGCAGGCTTATGTGCTGTCTTTCGTACGAGAACGAGTACTATTCCGAAATTTATCCCAAAATGCCCAAAGTAGGCGGTACGGTAAAGACGCCGGAGGGAGAAGGCACGGTCGTATCCAACGATATGCTTAAACTTATCGTCAAAGTCAAGATAGAAAAAGACGGCGGAGAAGTTTATAAAGATTTTCCCTTGGACAGACTCGAATTCAAGAAGAGTAAGCATCACGACGATGGCAACGGAAAGAAAAAGGGCGGGAAGCAGGAACAGGACGACGCGGATATTTCGTCGGAAGAGTTGAAGGAAATTTTGGATTAGTAGTTTACAAAAGCGAAAGTCTGTGATATAATGCAATTAAATTACAGGAGGTAAGTTATTATGGCATACAAAATCAGCGACAAATGTATAAGTTGCGGGGCTTGCGCAGATACCTGTCCCGTAGGTGCGATCAGTCAGGGCGACACTCAATACAACATCGATCCCGAAGTTTGTTTGAGTTGCGGGGCTTGCGCCGCCGGTTGTCCCGCAGAGGCTATCTCGGAAGAATAGAAACAGGTAAAATCGTCAGAGCGCGGTATTCCGCGCTCTGATTTTTATAGGGGATATATGCTCGTAAAAGAAAGTCTTTTGGTCGAAAACTACGTCGTGTATCAGGACGACGAACTGTACAGATTTACTTCGGACGCGGCGCTTTTATCGCGGTTTCCTACGGTAAGAAAGGGCGACACGGTTGCGGATTTCTGTTCGGGTTGCGGGATAGTCGGATTAAACCTGTTCGCACTCAATAAAACCGCCGTAGGCAGCGTGACGCTGTTCGAAATGCAAAAGCCCCTTCACGATCTCGCGGTGCGTTCGGTGGAAGAAAACGGACTGAAAGACCGGATCTTCCCGAAGAACCTGAAAGTGCAGGAAATCGGCGGGGAATACGCGGGCAGATTTTCGCTTATCGTATGCAACCCGCCGTACGAGAAGGTCGGATCGGGCGAAACTAATAAAAGAGAAGACATAGCCGTTTGCAGGACCGAAAAGACGCTTTCGTTAAAAGAACTTTGCGCCGCGTTCTCGTTTGCGGTGAAATTCGGCGGAAGAATCGCCGTTTCTCACCGTGCCGACAGAGTCGCGGAAGTGTTTTCCGAACTGAAAAACAACGGTATCGAACCGAAGAGACTCGAACTCGTCTTTGCGGGCGAGAGCGAGACGCCTTACCTTGCTTTGTTAGAAGGCGTGAAAGGCGGAAAGACGGGGCTTAAAATAACGACCGAAAGAATAAAAGGGGGTAAGTGATGCTGTATTTCGTGGGAACACCCATAGGTAATCTCGACGATATGACTTATCGGGCGGTAGAAACGTTAAAGTCCGTGGACGAGATTGCCTGCGAGGACACAAGGCACTCTCTTACGCTATTAAACAGATACGGTATAAAAAAACCGCTCTTTTCTTTTCATAAATTCAACGAAAAAGAATCGGGCGAAAAAATAGTCGAGAAACTGAAAAACGGCGAAAATATAGCGGTGATCACGGACGCGGGTATGCCCGTCATATCCGATCCCGGCAATTCGCTCGTTAAAACTCTTATCGAAGAAGGTCTGGAATACACGGTGATACCGGGGGCAACGGCTTTCGTGACCGCGCTCGTTTTATCGGGCTTTCCCGCGGACAAATTTTTATTTTTGGGCTTTCTTCCCGAAAAAAAGGAAAAACGCACCGAGTTTTTGAATAAGTACGAAAACTTTGACGGCACGCTTATATTTTATTCCGCGCCGCACGATATCGTAAAGGACGCGGAATCGCTTTTCCTTGCCTTCGGGGACAGGAAAGCCTGCGCTTTAAAAGAACTCACCAAGATCCACGAACGCGCGATAAGGTTTAATTTAAAAGACGGGTTTACCGCCGAAGAAAAAGGCGAATTCGTTCTTCTTGTCGAAGGCAGGAAAAAGGACGACCTTTCCACCGTTCCCGCGGAAGAACTTCTTTTAAAGTATATTGAAGAAGGCATGGACAAAAAGGACGCGATAAAGCGCGTCGCCAAAGAAAAAGGCGTACCCAAACAGGAAATATATAAACTGACGGTAAACTGAAAAATCCCGCGGAAACTCGCGGGATTTTTATTTTATTTCGTTTGCCGCTTTTAAGACGGCGGTTTTTAGGTCGGATTCCGTTCCTTCGTTTTCTATTATCGTCGCGCCCGTAAAATCGAAGGAGTCGTAGTCGATCTGCTTATTCATGCGGGCGGCTATCTCTTCTTCCGAAATGGCGGCGCGGAGTTTTACGCCCTCTATCCTTTTTCCCTTGTCTCTTTTTATCACGAACACCTTATCGAAAAGCCCTTCCGCTTTGCACTCGAAAAGGATAGGCACTTCTATAAATGCGACGCCCTTTATTTTTTTCGCCTTTTTAACGGCGTTTTTTAAGGCGGGGGCGGACAGGACGCTTTCTAAAAACAAGCGTTTTTTGTCGTCCGCAAAGCAAACTTTCGCTATTTCTTTTCTGTCCGCGGAAAGAGAAAATTTCCCCTTTATCGCGGCGGGGAACTCTTTTTTAAGAGTCCTTAACACCCCGCGTTTTTTGTATAGCGCGGAAACTTCTTCGTCGCAGGAAAAGGTCGCGAAACCGTTGTCTTTTAATATTTTCAGCGCGGAAGATTTTCCGCTGCCGATCCCGCCCGTTATCGCGACGAGTATATTACTTTGCTTCATACCAGTTCTTGCCGCAACTTAGATCCGCCACGAGTTTTACGGGAAGATCCGCTACGTTTTCCATTTCTTCCTTCAATATTTTTTCGACCTGTTCTTTTTCGGATATAAAAGCGTCCACGATGAGTTCGTCGTGTATCTGCAATATAAGTTCGGAC
>JAFZXG010000051.1 GCA_017616925.1 Clostridia bacterium
CACGTCTTTGTCTTAATGATAGATATGGGCATATCTCTCGAAGACGTATTTAACGAACTTAAATCCCGCCACGTTATAGACAAAAAAGTAAAGCAGGAGAAAATGGTCTGATGTATAAGGACTATCACGTTCACACGACATATAGCGACGGTAAAGACGGTATGGAAAGTATCGTGCTTTACGCTTTAAGTAAAGGTTGTACCGAACTCGGTTTTTCCGACCACTCGTATACGTTTTTCGACGAAAGTTACTGTATGAAAAGTCGGGATATTCCGAAATATTTTAAAGAAATAAAGGGACTTAAAGCCAAGTACGGCGATAAAATAAAACTTCTCGTCGGCGTCGAACAGGATTTTTATTCGAGAAAGAGCATAAAAAACTACGACTACGCGATAGGTTCGGTGCATTATTTTAAAGTCGGTAATAACTACTATCCTATCGACGAAGATAAAGGAGAATTCGTTAAAACGGTGGAAGAATTTTTCGGCGGGGACTACTACCGTGCGTGCGAAAAGTATTACGCCACGATAAAAAAGTTCGCAAAAAGGGATAAGATAAGTATAATAGGGCATTTCGATGTGATATCCAAGTTCAACGGCGACGGCTCGCTGTTTAACGAAAACGATCCGCGGTATATCAGGGCGTGGAAAGCCGCCGCGAAAGCGCTTGTAAAGAAAGGTAAAATTTTCGAGATAAACACGAGCGGATACCGAAAAAAACGCCGCAGCGACGTATATCCCGCAAAACCGATAAGGGATTACGTAAAAAGTATCGGCGGCAAATTTATTCTCTCGTCGGACACGCATCAAAAGGAAGATCTGTTCTTCGCTTTCGACGAGTTTATAAAAGAATTGTGATAAGAAAAACGGGCAGGTTTGCCTGTTTTTTTAGTTTCGGAATATAAAAAACGGCAAGTCGTTAAAATTCACCGTTGATTTTTTTATAGTAAGTTTATATAATTAAAGAGTAAAAAGACCGAATAAACCGTCTAATAAATAGAAAGAAAGCAAAGGAACGATCATGGACGAAACGACGAGACAATTATATAAGTTGTTTTTTAAGGGCGAAAAAACCGCCGTTAACGAGATCGTTTCGCGATTTCGTGAAGAACTGATTTTATTCGTAAACTGCTACGTTCACGATTTTTATCAAGCGGAAGATATAGTAAGTGATACTTTCGTAAAGATAATCGTAAAAAAACCGAAGATCAAGAACGAGGAGTATTTTAAAACTTACGTTTATAGAATCGCCAAAAACTTATCTTTGGATCACTTGAAACGCAGGAAAAAGGAAATCGTCTTTAAGGAAGACTATACGGAGAGTTTTGAAGATATAGTTATCGACGAATCCAAGCTCGAACTAAAAAAAGCGATAGATAAATTAAGCCGGGAATATCGCCTTATAGTGCATTTAAGGTATTTCGACGAATTTTCCGTTGATGAAATTTCCGAGATTATAAAAAAGAACAAAAAATACGTCTATAACGTTTTAGAGCGTGCAAAAGTCAGGTTGAGAGAACTATTGAAGGATCTATGATTATGAAAGAAATAAATCTGTTTACTTCCGAAATTCTTGACAAAGTAAAACGGCAAAGACAAAAGAGAAATATCAGACGGATCGCGGTATCTTCTTTTTCCTGCTGCGTATTGATTTTTCTGGTTTTGTTTTCTAATATAATCCCGCTTGATAGTTTCGATTTTGCGAAATACGCTTACCGGATGTATAAGGGCGTTTACGCGGATGAACGGGAAGAAACGATATTCTCTTTCACGAACAACTCGAACGCCGTTTTATGCGTAGATTCTGTTCCGTACAGTTTAACTACGAAAAGCAATACGAAAAAAGAATTCAATTTTAACGCGGAAAAAATGCAAACGGAAGCCGCCGAGACCGAAGAAACTTCGGAGTTTTTTGACACGACCGCCATAAAGATAGAGTTTTACGACGGCGGCGCAATAATTAGGGGGAATTTTTACGGACTCGATCTTTCTATCGACGTTAAAATAATGCCGAATACCAAAATGGAAAGCGGCGTCTGGAAAAGATTTAACAAAGACAACGTAGACGCAGAGTGGATCGATTCGTATTTCGTAGTAAACGAAAAAGGGGAAACATACTATATTCACGACGCGGATTTAAGTTACGAAGTTTTATTCGTTTCGGTTTTCGGTAGCGAATATACGGTTTTGCTGGACAATTACGGCGTTCCCGCCAACTTTATACAGTTAACGAGAATAGAACGTTCGGTCTACGGTATCGACGCTATAAAATTGACGTCCTATATCGACGGTACGGAGTTGTATTTTAAGTTGCTGGAAAGTTCGGATCGGTTAGATTACAGCGGCGGGGAATTTAGCGCGAACTTTATAAAAGCGAAAAAAAGGGTGGATTGTTTAGGTAAAAACGATTCGGCGAAGTATCTGCCTATAAAGTGGAGATTGTTTCCCGAAGAAAGTTTTTCCACAAGGCTGACCGATTATACCGCCACGCTGGATCTGTCGTCCGATAAAACGGTGATATTTACGGTTCGCGACGGTAGTAAATCATATAGTTACGGCGGAACGTGGACGACCACAGACGAGAACGTGATCGTAATATTAGACGGTTATTCGTTATTCGGTAAAATATTCACCGTTTATCAGGAAAATGACGACGGTAAGTCGTTCGGTGAAAGCGCGATATCCACTATAAAGATCGGCGACGGGTTTAAAGTGGGTTATCACGATTTTACCTATTATCTTACTGTTACCGATTACCGTATTTACTGGGGAAGCGATTACGATATCGAAACTGTAAGTAACGAATTGAAATACGAAACGGAATACGTCCTTAACGGTTACTACTATAAATATTATTACGACAGAACGCTGCCTTTCGGTTACGATACGGAA
>JAFZXG010000052.1 GCA_017616925.1 Clostridia bacterium
CCTTTTTTATTTTATTACGATCATTAAATATCCGACTACTTCGGGCAAAGTTATCACGGAATAATTCCCCGCCTGCGCGACCGAAAGTCTTTCCCCTTTTTTTGTCGTAAATGCTTCTTTATACTTTCCTTTCACAAAAACCTTCGCACCGGCGGGCTGAACTGTATGTTCTTCAATTATACCTTTTTGTCCTTTGCACTCGGGATAATCTACTTTGACGTGGACGAGTTTATATTCTTTTTTACCCGTAAGAGTTACTCTCGCGCTTTTAGGCAGTCCGACCGTCCTTATTTGCGGTTCGGGAAGTAGCAGCCCTATTGCGATCTCCGCGAGTTTTTTGTGCGCCGATAAGAAATTCTCGCCGTAGGCGTTAAACAGATCGAAACATATATGCACGATATTCTTCCCGTTATACACCGCGGAAGAATACTTCGTCTCCTTTTCGGGCGGTACGTAAAAATAACTGTACAGTCCATCGAAATGTTTATCGAAATAAGCCGAAATATAACTCGCAAGTATCTCGCCTTTTTTCGCCGTCATAAGCACGGACGGCTTATACATAGCCCACTCTACGCCCGAATAATCCGGATCGGTATCGTCCGTAAATCTGAAAAAACCGTGAGTATGCGTATCCTTCCCGTCGTAAGACAAAAACTCGTTATATTCTTCAAGCGCGAACCCGCCGTTATCGAAAGTCAAACCGCCGTTACCCGTACTCAATATTTTGCCGCCACAGTCCAGAAACTTCCGTAATTTTACCTTCGTCGTACCGTCGATAAGCGTTTCGTTCGGCAAAACGATAAGTTTATACTTCGAGAAATCCGAACTACTCCTAATAATATCGTAATCGTGTTTAAGTTCGGAAAGCAGGCGGCAAACGCCCATGTATTTCCACATATCGTAACTGATAACGTCCGATAAAATACCTATTTCCGCAATATACTCCGTACCGTCCGTCCACTTTTCGTATTCCGCTAACTCTCCGAACACTTCGCCTATCGTTTTATACAGCGGCTTAATAAGCGCACGCGCGGGGTGCGCGTGATCTCCCACACAGAACCCTAAACCGTTCGATACCGCGTCGTACATATCGTTTTCTAACGACGCTTTCGTCCTTATCCCGCCGAAATCGCCCCAACTCGTCTGAAATCTACCCGTCATATACGTCATTTCTTTCCCGCAATTTCTCGCGTGAGCGGCGTACGGCAAAAAGTATTCGTAAGACCACGTAGGATCGGTCGGCAAACACTCGTGTTCGATATGTTCTTCGTAGTCTTTATCCCACAGCATACCGTTGAAAAACACGTGTCTGTTTCCTACCATTTCCCGAACTTCGCGGCAGAACTTTTCGCGCACGTCAAGGTAAAAATCAAAGACTTTTTGCCTGTCTTCGTAGTCTATTCCGAGATCAGTCAAGTCCTTAACGCACTTATTGCAATAACACACTACCGAACTACTGACGCAGTCGCAAAATATACCGTCGGGATCGTACTCTAATATCTCGCCTATGATCTTTTTAATAAATTCGGCGTAACCCGTATTAAGACAACCCCTTCTGACCTGATCGTATTCGGGGAAAAGAATTCGTCCGTCCTTTTCGGAAACGCACCACTCGGGATGGTTTATCAGGTTGGCGTTATTGAATCCCACGTTAATATACGCACTTACGCCTATACCGCGCTTTTTTAACGCCCTTAAAGTTTCCCCGAATAAGTCTTTTTTAAGCCCCGGATACACTACCCCGATCTTCGTAGGATAATAGCAAAAACCAAGGTTGCACTCGGCGGCGATATTTACGTAAGTAACGTTAGCGTCGTAAAGGACTTGCGCAAGATCTTCGGCGTTAAAGTCGTTTATATCGTAGATCCCGGGCAAAGTATGGAAGTCTAAATGTATAGCCCGTCTGTAATCGTTTTTCATAATCTATTTAACAATATCTTTTATTTAGTCCGACGACTATTCCGCGTGTACGAGTTTGGGAACTTCGCCCTGTGCGCAAACCCAGTATTCGCCCGCAAAGACGATATGCGGGTAATCGGCGAGCAGCGCGTCGAAATCGGCGTAAACGCTGTTATCTTGCTTGGAACCGCCATAAGTATGCTTGGGTAGTCCGTTGTACATAGAGTAGAATTTGTTTATATCGGAGACGAAATAGCAGTCCGTAGCGTATCCCGCGCAACTTGCGCCGCCGAGATTCTGCGGCATTATGGCGCCTTTCCACGCAACGTAACTATCCAGGATCTCCTGATCGACGGCAACTTTAACTATACAGTTTTCCATCCTCAAATAACCGTGCTGACCGGTAGACATATTTATTATTCTGTATCTTTCGGTCGTTATACCGCCCAGATAAAGCACTGCGCCGCCGTCAGCCAAAGGCGCGGTAAGATGAACGTCGAAATAGCAGTCGAAGAACTGCCCCTGACCGTCGCAAACGATACCGCTTGCAAGGTAAGCGCCGCCCAAAATCGGAGATTCTATATAAGAAGTAACCTGAACGTTCATTAAGCCGAGATTTTTAACGATACCGCCCTTTCCGATAAGACAGAATACGCCCGTATCGGTAACGGCGTTATAGATCGAATATCCCCTGCCGTCGAAGGTTCCGTTAAACTCCACCTTGTCGAATAAGCCGCGGTCGCCGATCATCTGATTTTCGCAATCTATATTCGTAGCGAGAACAATATACGCGTTTGCAAAGAGTGCCTGCCCTTCTTCGTCGCCCGCAGCGTACGCCACGAAATCGTACCAGAATTCGTCTGCGTCGTCTATAACGAAATCTATCGCTGTAGCGGAAGAAAGGTACATAGTCGAATCGGTATATATCTTGACCGAAACCACGCCCGACAGATCGTCGAAAACGGATCTATCGACGGTAACGGTACCGCCGTTGTCGGTAAAAGCAGTTTCCTTGTCGTCTATTTTTACTTTTACGATATCGCCCGACACGAAAGAAGTATCAAAAGTCACCGAATCGTCGGTGCTTTCCTTATAAACGTCTCCGAGACTTTCGGAATCGACTTTGGTCGGGAAAGCGGAATACAATTCTCCCATGTGTTCAAGCACGGGGACTTCTCCGCTTACGATCGACCAGTACTCGCCCGTAAGACCGAAATTGCCGATAGATCTCGCTAACGCGTCCTTCGTTGCGTAAGTTTTATTTTCGACCGCTCCTTCCACTCTGCCGTAACGGGTGTTCTTATTCGAGACGACGTAGCAGTTTTTGACCGTTTCTTTATAATTAGTCGGAATATCGGCGGAACCCGCGACCGCACCGTAGTACATTACGTTTTCGGAAGAGAAACCTTCGTCGAAATAAGTGTTTATAATGCAGTTTTCCATTTTAAGCGCGGGTTGACCGTTCTGCGCCGTTCCCGAAGTAATACCGCCCAGCCAGATACCGTGTTTAACGGTGTTTTTCACCGTGATATCGAAATAGCAGTCGATAAACTTACCCTGACTTACGCCGGCTATACCCGACGCAAATTTCATGTTGTAATATTCGGTATTTTCCTCGACTCTCGCTATTTCTATAACGTCTATACCTAA
>JAFZXG010000053.1 GCA_017616925.1 Clostridia bacterium
ACCAATAACGCCGTACGTTCCGATTTTAACTCCGCTTGCCGAATAGGTCGCGGTGACCATAGAACACTCGCTCGGAAGTTTCTCTTCGGTATCGCCGCCTATCTTGATGTTTATCTCTATATCGTCGGTATCGCCCGTTAAAAGATCCGTAAGTTTTTCTTTATCGGTAACCACCGAAAGAAAATTCTTCACTTTTTCGGAATCGTTGTATTCGGGGTGATTAAGTATCTTGTCTTCACCTTCCATTACGACCGAAACGCCGCCTTTATCGAGATACTCTTCTATCGCCGCCATAACGCTCGAAAAGATCTCACGATACCCTTCGAACTCTTCGGCGATTTTATTTTCAAGCCCTTTTATCTCGCCGAACTCTTTTCCGACCGAGATCTTCGAGATAAGTTCGCTTGCCTCCTTTATCTGCGCGTCGGTCATACCTTTCGGGATCTTTATGAACTTGTCGCGGATAAGCGTGTTTTCGGTTACGATCAATAAAAGCGCCTGATCTTCCTTATACCTGAAAATATCTATTTTTACGATCTTTTCCTTTTCCGACGGAGCGGTGTAACCTACCGACGTGTAATCGGTAAGTTCGCTTATAACCTTAACGGCGTTTTTCACCACCGATTCCAGATTGTCGGCGTGTTCGGTAAACGAGTTCTTGATAAACGAAAGTTCCTTTGCCGTAAGCCTGCCCTTTTCCATAAGTTCGCCGACGTAAAGTTTATAGGCTTCGATAGACGGCACTCTTCCGCTCGAAGTGTGTAGTTGCGTAAGAAGTCCCATCTCTTCGAGTCCCGCAAGTTCCGATCTCACCGTCGCCGAACTCACGTTTTTAATATACTTTTCCGTAATACTTTTGGAAGACACGGGTTGCGCCGTGGTGATATAATCGTCCACGACGTACTGCAGTATCTTTCTTTTTCTCTCGGAAAGTTTCATATCTTTCTCCTTGGCAATTTCAGAAGACCTTTGTTAGCACTCTTTGGTCTTGACTGCTAACTTTTGATTAAATGATACACTTATTATTTCGCTTTGTCAACATTTTTACGCTAATATTTTAAAGGTTTTTAAAAATTTTTCTACGAGCGGGAAAATAAAAACACCGCACGGAAACTTTAAGTCTCCTTGCGGTGTTTTCGCTTCGTTTATAATATTATTTTCTTACCGCGCCGTCGCCGTTAACCACGTACTTCGTGGTAACGAGCGCGTCAAGTCCCATAGGACCGCGGGCATGGAGTTTTTGGGTGGATATACCTATCTCCGCGCCGAGTCCGAACACGAATCCGTCCGAAAATCTCGTGGACGCGTTCTTATACACGCACGCGGAATCTATCTCGCGTAAAAACTTTTCGGCGTTTTTTTCGTCTTTCGTTATTATGCTTTCGGAGTGGTGAGTGGAGTGTTCGTTTATAAACTCTATCGCCTCGTCCAAAGCGTCCACGGTTTTTACCGAAATTATCGGCGCCAAAAACTCGGTGTAGAAATCTTCTTCGGTGGCTTTCGCTAAATACGGATAACCTTTTAAGACGGCGAACGAGCGTTCGTCCGCGCGTATCTCGACCTGCTTTTCTTTAAGTCTTTCGGCGACGGCGGGAAGAATATCGAGCGCACCGCCGTTTATTACGAGCGATTCACAGGCGTTACACACGCCGTAGCGTTGGGTTTTGGCGTTGAACACGATATCCGCCGCCGCGGATTCGTCCGCGGTCTTATCTATATAGATATGACAGTTCCCCGTTCCCGTTTCGATTATAGGCACGGTCGCGTTTTCCAAAGCGGATCCTATCAGCGACGCGCTGCCTCTCGGTATCAGAAGATCGAGATACTTATTCATTTTCATAAACGCGAGCGTGGTCTCCCTGTCGGTGTTCTCTACGACCGAAACAACGTTTTCGTCTATTCCGCTTAACATAAGTGCTTTCTTTATGGACTTGACTACCGCAAGGTTAGAGTTTATCGCCTCTTTCCCGCCTTTAAGCACCACGGCGTTACGGGTTTTAAAACACAGCGCGAAGGCGTCCGCGGTCACGTTGGGACGCGCCTCGTAAATTATGCCGATAAGCCCGAAAGGAACGTTTATTTTATCGATCGAAACGCCCTGTTCCTTATTGTAATACGAATAAACCGTTTCACCGACGGGCGATTTTAAGTCGGCTACCTTTCTTATTCCGTCCGCCATCGATTTTAAGACCGAGTCGGTTATAAGAAGCCTGTCTATAAAGGGATCGGGATAGCCCTTACCCCTTGCGAACTCCACGTCTTTAAGGTTTTCTTTCTTTATATATTCGGCGTCCTTTTCTATCCTGTCGGCCGCCGCGACGAGCGCGGCGTTTATTTTTTCTTCGGGAACGCTTACGAGCGTTCTTGCCGCAGCCTTCGCCGTCTTACAGGCGTTTTCCAAATCAAACATCTTTTTTTCTCCTGAAATACCGTAAAGTAAAAAGTTTCTTTATTCTCGTTCCCCACTTTCCGAAAAAGAAGAAACAGCCCGTCAGAAACTTCCTTTTCCCCTTTTTCGAAAACCATTTTTCCGATTTTTTCTTTTCTTTTTCGGACCTTGCGTCTATATACTTCTTGCCGCGGTAGAATCCTTCGAGAACTCCTATAACGGACGACTCTTCGACTCTCTCTTCGGTAAAAAGACTGTCCCCGCAGGTGATATAGCCGAAATCGGTGACCGCAAGTACCCTGTGCAGTATCGCTTTTCCGTCCGATCTTATATACAGCGCGACGTCGTAAGGCGTAAGCCGTTCGGTCTTTTTTCCTATCACGACCGACTGCCGTTTGTTTTTAACGGTCGGCCACATACTATTCCCCGCGGGTACGAAAGATACTCTTCCGTGCTTAAAAAGTTCGTTCCTTAAGTTTTCGGCAAAGGTCTTTTCGTCCATATCCTATTCTATATCTTCAATTCTATATCTTCAAGCGCGCTGATACCCAGAACTTTATCCACGGGAAGAGAAAAGATCACGCCTTGCGCGGCGGTCTTCGATCCCGCTTTGTCCATTATCGCGTGCATTATGTCGTTGCGCTTTTTCATATCCGAAACGATAAGCACTATCTCTTTTTCTTCGGAAATGGTTATGCCGAGCACTTTCGCCACGTCGGCACCCGTGCCGCCGGCTTTTACTATAGTCCCGCCCGTAGCACCCGCTTTCCGCGCCGCTTCCATCACATCGTTTTTATAGCCCTTATTCACTACGGATAGGATCAACGTCCTTTTGATATCGGTTGACTTCATATTATCGTCTCCTTTTACTTCGTCGCTGCCGACGAAATACTTTACCGCGGATTCCGCGAATCCGCCCGTCGGCAATATGGCGGCAAACTCGCTTTTCGCGGTTATCAGCGGCGTTTTGAAAGTAAGTTCCGACACGAGCCTTTGTTCGTCCGATTCCCTTACCGCCGCCAGAAACATTACTCTCGTTTCGGAATTCAGTCCCACGAAGTCTATAATCGAATTTTCAAACGCGCCGTAACACGACGTCCCGACCACGTGCCTTATCCCTACGTCCCGAAGTATCGCGTAATAGTCGTTAGCGCGGCTTCTCTCGCTTACGAGAAGAAGAAATTTAAGTCCTTTCATCGTTTTTCTCCCTTAATCGAGAATCCTTTCTCTTTCGGGCGTACCCGTAAGTTCCGTAGCGGCGACATTTTTCGATTTTATCTTTACGATAAGTCCGACGACCTGTAAAGTCAGCACGGGCATGACTGCGACGAGCGCGATAAGCCCCAACCCTTCGGTCGCGAAATCACCGCCGACCGAATTACAGAATCCCAGGGCGAGCGGGAGCAAAAAACAGGTGGTCATGGATCCCGACGACACCCCGCCCGCGTCGAACGCGATCGCGGTGAAAAATTCCGGAACGACGAAGGCGAGCGACACCGCGATAACGTAAGCCGGCAACAAAAAATAAATTATCCGAATATGCAACAGAGTTCTCAAAAACGAAATACCGACCGCCGCCGACATACCCAGCATAAGCGACAGCGCGAGAGCCTTTCCCGATATCGCCCCGCCCGAAACGTCGGATACGCGTTTCGTGAGTACGTGAACGGCGGGTTCCGCCGCGATTATAAAGAAACCTATCAGCATCGATATCGGCACGACTATACCGTTATATTCGAGTTCCCCGATGGTCTTTCCGATACCGTACCCCATATTGCCGAAACCCACCTTCGCCCCGACGAGAAACGCGACGAGTCCGCAATAAGCGTATAAAATACCGAGCAAAGTCCTTATCGTAAACCCTTCGCCGACCTTGTCCCCGAAAGCGTAAGAGATCAGAAACAAAAATGCTATCGGAGTAAGCGCAATACCTATTTCTTTCAGCGTTACGGGAAATTCAAGCCCGAACCTATACATTATTTCTCTGGAATCGGGAATACCGACCACCGCTTGCGCGGTTTCGTTTAAGTAAGGTTTATAGACGATACCCAAGATCATTACCGAGATCACGGGGCCTATCGAACAGAGCGCCGTAAGCCCGAAACCTTCGCTTTCGGCGTTGCGGTCGTCCCTTATCGACGCGATACCCGTGCCGATCGCGATAATGAACGGAACGCTTATGGGCCCCGTCGTTACTCCGCCCGAATCGAAAGCGAGCGGCATAAAGTTCTTCGGCACGAAGAACGACAGCGCGAACACGGCTAAATATCCGAGTAAGAGTATCACCGATATTTTGACGCGCAGTACCATTTTTAAGAAAGCCACGCACAAAAATACGCCCACGCCGACGCCCACGGTAACTAATATGAGCCATTTATCCACGGACTCTTCGAGTTCGTCGGTGAGAAATAAAAGGTCGGGTTCGGCGATAGTTATAAGCAGACCGACGATAAAGAAAATGGGCAGGATTATCCACAGTTTTTTGGTTTTAAGCACGGTCATGCCGACGTATTCGCCGATAGGCGTCATCGCTACGTCCGCACCGAGCGAGAACAGCCCCATGCCCACCGACATTAAAAAAGCACCGAACAGAAACGCCAGCATGACTCCGCTGTCGATAGGCGTTACGGTCGCGCCGAGAACGAATACGATAATACAGACGGGAAGAACGGAAGAGACCGCTTCTTTTATTTTAGCGGATACCACCGTCGCATCTTTTTTGATTAAGAATCCCTTGCCCAACTTTTTTCTCCCCGTAAGCCGTCCGTATAACCGAAAGCGTTTTTTAAGTTACAACCGTATTATAGCATTAAAACGCCATACAGTCAATACAAAATCGACCGAAAAAGAACGCCCGAATCGGCACCACAAACCCCCGCCAACCCTTTTGGGTCGGCGG
>JAFZXG010000054.1 GCA_017616925.1 Clostridia bacterium
CGCAGACACGTTGAAACACGGTATATCCGCGTTGACGCTCTTTCCGACTTCGATATTTTCGGGCGAATATTCCGCGAAGAGTTTTAAGAACGCGTCTTTCGCTTCGCTGCTCGTGATATTATCGCCTTTAAGTCCCTTTATCTCTCTTTTTAAGAGTCCGTCCGAAAACGGTCCGTCGTAGATGAGTTCGGGATATTCGACCGAAAGGTTTTCGAGTTGGTTTAAGCCCGATAAAAGCGCGTCGTTGCCGTCGGCGTTTATGTTAAACTCGTAGTTTTCACCCGCGCTGCTTATAAACTCGTCCAAAGCGTCTTTCAGTTTACGGTTGTATTCACGGAGTTTATCGAGAGTTTCGTACTCTTCGGCGGTCACGCTCTCGCCCCGCGCGATCTTCTTATTCAGCATCTTTGTAAAATCGCCGATCTGGTTTATGAGTTTGGTGGTATAGACCTTGTTTTCGTCCTTTATGGGAAGGTCGTGTATATCGCTCTCGGCAAGTTCGCTTTCTATCGCCGCGTCGAGAAGATATCCCGACAGCGCGGCGGAATCCTTGGTCGCTAGCGCTTTCGACAGGTTAAGGTCGATACTCCCCACCTGCTCGGAAGCGTCGTAAAGCGATCTTTTATAGGACGCGTCGAGCATTACGTCGGATTCGGTTACGGAAAGCGACTTATATAAAAGTCCGCCCGTTAAAGCCGCCACCGATACGGCAAGCACGGCACAGGCGACCTTAAACCGCTTTAACTTCCCCGCGTCCTTTCCGTTACTTCCGCGTTCTTTTTCTTTTATCGCCTTTTTCTCTTCTTTTAATATTTTATTTGTCTCGCTTGCGGTCGGTTCGGCGTTTTTTTCGGGGGCGTTCTCCTTTTTACCGCCGCCGGACAAACTTTCCGCTTTTATAAACGCTTCGTTATCCTTTTTCATATTCTCTCCTTATTTTGCGAACACGTGATTGCCTATCGTGATCGTCGTCGTTCTCGAGAAGATCCAACTGCTCGTAGCGGTTTTGGGATTATAGTAGTATATCGCCCCGTAGGTAGGATCCCAGCCGTTTATAGCGTCCTGCGCGGCGCGCTTTGCGGTGTCGTTGGGCGTTAAGTTTATCTGCCCGTCGTTTACCGCGGTGAACGCGTAACTCTGATATATCACGCCCGACATCGTGTTCGGAAAAGACGCGCTCTTTATCCTGTTCATAACGACCGCGCCGACCGCGACTTGTCCGACGTAAGATTCGCCCCGTGCTTCCCCGTAGATAAGATGCGCGAGAAGGTTTACGTCCGAATTCGTAAACGACGTTAAACCCGTGTTCGACGAACTTGCGCTTATACCCATTGCGGCAAGCGTTTTAGGTCCCGCAACGCCGTCCACGGCGAGATTGTTCCTTCTCTGGAAATACTTTACCGCCTCTTTGGTCTTCGCGCCGTAAATACCGTCCACCGCGCCCGTATAGTAACCCCAGTTCTTAAGTTTCTGCTGTATGGTCTTTACAGTCGTGCCTTTGGATCCTACGCTGTAACTCACGGCGTAAGCCGTATCGTGTGTGCCGTTCCCGCCGCCGATCGCTCCCGCGCAGGTAAGTAGCGCGATAAGAGACAAAATTACGGCGACCGCTTTAAGTCTTTTTTTCATTTCTTCTCCTTCTTTTAATTATTAAAAAAACTGTCGATAATGGATTTTATCTTGCTTTTATAGACGTAATTCCCGCTACCCACGAAGCATAACGGCGGATATACCACGCACCACCAGTTGTCGCCCGCGCCTTCGCCGAGTTCTAATATAAGCGCGTCGTAATACCCGCTATCAAGCGTTAAAGACTCGTAAACGCGCGTAGGGAACAGTTCGTTATTCAAGCGGGCTTCGGACGAGTAGGTATATCCCCTTTCCCTTAAGGTACGGTCGGCGACTTTTTCGATGTTTCTTAAATTGTCGCCTATTACCTTCATCGCCTTTTCCTTCGAGTCGCACTCGGCAATTAGCGGCGTTAAAAACCCGACGACTTTCTCTTTTACTTCGTACTTTACGCTCTGGTCGTCGTCTTCGTTCGAGTTAGCGCGGATATGTATGCGTAAGTATTCGGCTTTAGCGGTCTCTTCTTTGGGAACGAGTCCCGCCGCGGACGCTATAACTATGACGGCGGCGAGTAAAATCAGTAATGCGTTCTTCATTTTATTTCCTTCTTTTTTTCGATACACCCTTTATTGACCGAAACGGTAAATTTTATACTACGGATAATAAAATAATAAAAAAATCCCCTTGGGAATTTTTGCCCAAGGGGATCGATTTTATTCCGTTTATATCGTTTCGGCTTTGATAAGTTTTCCTTTAAGTTTCTTTTTTAAGAGTTTATACGATAAGTCGCGCGCCTTTTCGTCGGTAAACACGGCGAAAGTCGTCGATCCGCTTCCGGACATAACTGCGGGCGCTACCGAAGACAGAATTTCAAGATTCCGTTTTATTTCGGGCAGTATCTCGGTCGACGGAAGGTAAAGATCGTTTTTAAGACCGTTCAAAAACTCCGCGACGTCGCCTTTTTTAAGCGCGTCCGCGGCTTTTGGAGTCTTTTCC
>JAFZXG010000055.1 GCA_017616925.1 Clostridia bacterium
ATATCGTTCTTTTCCCCGGCGGCGAAAAGCGCGACGACTGCACAGTCGTAGATAGTCTCGACGAATTAAAGGAAGTTCTTAAAAATTATAATACGGACGACGTTTTCGTAATAGGCGGCGCGATGTTTTACAGAACCATGCTGCCTTACTGTTCGGAAGTTCTCGTCACCAAAGTCGAAGCCGACGGAGACGCCGAAGTATTCTACGAAAATCTGGACGAATTGCCCTCCTGGACTTGTGTTTCCGAGAGTGAAGAAAAAGAAACGGGCGGATACAGGATAAAATTCACGGTCTATAAAAATTCAAACGTAAAGGAATTTTAATAAAATTCTATCGACATTCCGCAAGGCATTTGCCTTGCGGAACTTTTTTTTTACGAAAAAAATTATCCGCTTGCCTGACAGGTTTGACTTGAAAAACAAAAAGGCGGCGCTAAAATGTCGGCGGCAAACGGAAATGAGAGAGATAGTTGAACGTATAAAACGGATAGAGGCAGAAGAACGAAGGCGAAAAGAGCGCGACAACCTTTCAAGGTACAATACGGGGAGAATAAAGCACTTAAAACAAGTCGCTTTTCATAAGTGCCAGAAGAGAAACCGTTGGGTATTCGGCGGCAACAGAAGCGGAAAAACCGAGTGCGGCGCAGTCGAGACCGTTTATATGGCAAGGGGCGTACACCCTTATAGAAAAAATAAAAAAGACGTTTTCGGGTGGGTCGTTTCACTCTCCACGCAAGTCCAAAGGGACGTCGCGCAGGCGAAAGTGCTGCACTATCTTAACCCTTCGTGGATCGCGGGGATCACTATGCTTTCGGGAAAAAAGGACAGCGCGGAGTACGGCGTTATAGATCAGATACTTATAAAGAACGTATTCGGCGGTATCTCGGTAATAGGCTTCAAGTCCTGCGATCAGGGGCGTGAAAAGTTTCAGGGCAGTTCTCTTGATTTTATATGGTTCGACGAAGAGCCGCCGCAGGACGTTTACGAAGAGTGCAAAATGCGGGTGTTCGATAAAAAGGGAGATATCTTCGGTACTATGAAGCCGTTAAAGGGGCTTACTTTTATTTACGACGAGATATTCTTGAATAAGGGCAACTCGAAGGAAGTGTGGTACGAATTTATGGAGTGGGCGGACAATCCCTTTTTAGATAAGGAAGAGATAGAAAGTCTTTCGTCTTCGCTATCCGAAGATCAGGCGGAAAGCCGACGGTACGGAAGATTCAAAGCCGCACAGGGACTCGTCTATCCCGAATTCGACGAGAACGTTCACGTTATAGATCCGTTCGACGTTCCGCCCGACTGGCAGGGAACGCTTTCGATAGATCCGGGACTCAACAATCCGCTTTCGTGCCACTGGTACTGCGTTGACTACGACGGAACGGTCTACGTCGTAGCGGAACATTTCGAGGCGGGGAAAGACGTTAGTTACCACGCGAAGAGAATAAGAGAGATATCCGACGCACTCTCGTGGAAACGGAAAAACGGCAGGATAGACGCGCTTATAGATTCCGCGGCGAATCAAAGGACGCTTTCCGGAATAAAGAGCGTTACCGAACTTTTTTACGAGAACGGAATAAACGCGAATCCAAGGGTGAACAAGGATCTTTTTTCGGGGATACAGACCGTAAAGAGTTATCTTATAGGCAACGGGAAACCGAGACTGTATATATTCAGAAACTGCGTGAACCTTATAAGAGAACTTAAAAGTTATTTCTGGGGCGACGACGACGTGCCGAAGAAAAAAGACGATCACGCTTTGGACGAACTTCGGTACTATCTTATGACTCGTCCTGCTACAGATCCCCCGAAGAGAGAAAAGACCGCGATAGAAAAAGACAAGGAAAAACTTTATAAGAGGGTGATAAATGAAAGAAGGATCGGAAGATAGCGTGAAAGACGCGCTTAAAAAGAAAGCGTTCGGATACGATACGGAAGAGACGGTGGAAGAATTCGCCTATAAGGAAGGGGAAGAAATACTTGCGAAAAAGAAAGTCACGAAAAAGAACGTGCCGCCCGATATCACCGCGATCAAAATGCTTTTGGAAGAAGACGTCGATTTGTCCGAGATGACGGACGAAGAACTTGAAAAAGAAAAAATAAGACTACTGAAACTTTTGGAAAAAATGAATATAAAAGGAGAAACAAAGTGGAAAGAAAAGTAAAAACCGAGCGAACGGACTTTGCGGAAGATCTCGTTAAAGACGTCTCGCAGGATTTCGAGACGAGAAGAAAGGAACGGTTGCCGTTAGAGCGGCAATGGGAACTGAACTTAAAGTTTTTAAGCGGCGACCAGTATTGCGACGTGGGGGCGAACGGCAACATTTCCGAAGAGTACGGCGACTATTTTTGGCAGGAAAGACGGGTGTTTAACCATATCGCACCCATAATAGATTCCCGTCTCGCCAGATTTTCGATGGTAAAGCCCATAGTGTCCGTTCGTCCCAAAGCCGACGACGACGTATTCGTGGCGGGTGCGGATCTCGCCGAAAAACTCGTGGAACAGGTCTTTAAGCGCGCCGATATGGACGAAACGGTAAAGAGAGTCACCGCTTGGAGCGAGACCTGCGGCACGGGCTTTTATAAAGTCGTGTGGAACAACGACGGCGGGGAGAAAATAGGCAGCGCGGACGGGAAGGAAATACGCGAAGGCGAAGTGAAGATCATACCCGTTTCGCCTTTCGAGATATTCCCCGACAGCCTGACCGCCGAAAAACTCGACGACTGCAAAAGCGTTATTCACGCAAGGGCGATGTCCGCCGCGGAAGTAAACTGGATCTACGGCGTAAAACTTTTGGGGAAGGAAATAGACGTTTTGGGACTTTCGGACGTAAACCCCGCCTTTTCGGGCGGAAATTCGGACGTCTTAAAAGACGCCGTTATCGTGATCGAAAGGTACGAAAGACCTTCGCCCGAATATCCGAAAGGAAGACTTATCACCGTCGCGGACGACAAACTTTTATATTACGGCGAACTGCCTTACGCCTGCGGGAACGGTTTTTCGTATTCCTTCCCGTTCGTAAAGCAAAACTGTACGTCCGTAGCGGGCAGGTTTTTCGGACAAAGTCTCATCGAACGCATGATACCCGTACAGCGCGCGTATAACGCGGTCAAAAACCGCAAGCACGAGTTCATAAACAGACTCTCTTCGGGCGTGCTGACGGTTGAAGACGGTTCGGTCGATACCGACGATCTTGCGGAAGAAGGCTTGTCGCCGGGTAAGATACTCGTTTACCGTCAGGGCAGTAAAGCACCGGAAATGTTAAGTAGCGACGCGATCCCGCCCGACTTCGACAAAGAAGAAGAAAAACTTATAAACGAGTTCGTTATAATAAGCGGCGTAAGCGACGTGGCTTCCACGGCGGGCAACGCCAACCTTTCGAGCGGAACCGCGCTTGAGATCCTTATCGAACAGGATTCCGAGCGTATGCTGACGGGAGCGGAAGAAATAAGAAAGTGCTACTTGGAGACCGCAAAAATCGCGATAAGGTTATGCAATCAGTTTATGACGGGCGTAAGGGCGATAAAGAGTCAGGACGGATACGGTAAGGTGAAAGTCTTTTACGCGGATTCGAGCGCGGTGTGTTCGGACGACTGCTATTTAGAAGGCGAGAACGAACTTTTATACACGCATAACCAAAAGAAACAACTGATCTTAAAACTTTACGAAAGCGGACTTTTAACCGACGACGAAGGCAAGATAAGACAGTCGGTAAAGGGCAAGATACTCGCGCTTCTGGGGTATAAGGATCTGGACGTTAAAAAGGGCGCGTCGAGATTACAGGAAGAAAAGGCGCAGAACGAGAACGCGGCGATGAGAGAAAGAAGCGTTCCCGTCGAAGAGATAGACGACGACTTTATCCATATAGAAGAACACACGAGATACGTTCTTACCGAGTACGAAGAACTATCCGAAGAAGAAAAGGAAAGATACTTCGCGCACGTCAGAGAACACAGAGAAAGAAGAGAAAAGGAAGAAAAAGGAGAATAAAAAATGGAAGAAAAAATAAACGAACAAACCGAAATAACGTCGCAACCCGCGGAGGCGGAAGAAAACGCGGCGGCGGGAGAAGAGGTCTCGTTAGGGAAATTCAAGGACGCGAACGCGTTATATAAAGCGTATAATTCCCTGCAATCCGAATTTACCAAACGCTGTCAGAGATTGAAGGAATTAGAGGCCGCGCTCGAACAAGCGAACAATCCCGAAAATGCCGCCTTGAGAAGCGAACGGGGTATAACCGACGAGGAAAAAGAAGAGATCCTGAAAGGCTACCTTAAAAGCGTTCTCGGGGCAAAATCCAAGGCGATAGTGATGGACGGCGCGGGCGCGACCTTAAAGACCGCGTCGAACCGCCCTTCCACTCTTGCGGACGCAGGGGAATTCGCCAGACAATATTTAAGTAAATAAAAAAAAGGAGAAAAAATGGCAATCACTTTGACTAACGCGGATAACGTGTTAAAAAACTACTATTTGGGCGCGGTCGCCGAACAACTCGATTATAAGGCGAACCCGTTCTTTGCTAAGGTAAACAAGACGTCGAACTACGTTTACGGAAAAGAAGTAAAAAAACTCGCCGTAAGCGGCGTGAACGGCGGTATCGGCGCGGGAACCGAAGACGGAAGTCTCCCCGCGGCGACGGGCAACAACTACGCACAGATGACCGTATCCTTAAAGAACCTTTACGGAACGATCGAAATTTCGGATAAGGCTATAAAGGCGTCCGAAAACAGCGCGGGCGCGTTTACGAACCTTCTCACCGCGGAGATGGAAGGGCTTGTGAAATCGGGCGCGATAAACTTCGCGAGAATGCTTTTCGGCGACGGTTCGGGCAAACTCGGTAAAGTCGTTTCGATAACCGACGGCGTGATCACTTTCGACGCGGTCGAAAACTTCGTCGAAGGTATGGTTATCGACTTCAGGACTTCGGAAGGCGTGCTGATAAGCGGAGCGACCGAAAGGCGCGTTCTCGCCGTTGACAGAACGAATAAGGCGGTAACGGTAAGCGGTACCGCACTCACCACGAGTACGGTCGCGGCGAACTCCATAGCCACCGTTCAGGGTTCTTACGGAAACGAATTGACCGGTCTCGGCGCGATATTCGGATCTTCTTCCACGCTTTACGGGCTTTCGAGAGAGAGC
>JAFZXG010000056.1 GCA_017616925.1 Clostridia bacterium
CCTATGGGCGCGAGCATCAGAACGGTCGCGACGTTATCTAAAAACGCCGAAATAAAACCGCTCGTTACCGCAAGCAAGACTATCGCCGCGAGAGAGTTCGGTATTCTAGAGATCATCTTTTCGGCAAGGCGCACGGGCATACCCGATTCCGAGAAAAAGTAAACGGTGAGCATTATACCCGCTAAAGTCAGTATAACGTTAAGATCTACGCCCGAAATAACGCCCGCAAAATCGGCTTGTCCGAAAATAAACAGCGTGGCGGACGAAATTACCGCCGAACCCAGCGTAAAGTACGTTTTAAGTTTGGGCAGCGCGAGTATAAGAACGAAAGTAATTATAAAAAGCGCCAAAATAAAATATTTCATGATCCCCTTAAAAGAAAAGACTTCTACCGTAAAAATACGGTAAAAGTCTCGTTAAAACCTTACGGGTTTCGCGTTACCGGGGCAAACGCCCGTCCTGACGACAACGCGACCGCTATTAAAAAGCGGCAACTACTCCCTTTTACGTTTTGTCTTTAATTTTATTCTCTTATTCCCAAAGAATTATAAGTCGCGTCGAGCGAAGCGACCTTTTCTTTGAGTAATTTTTCGTCTTCGTCCGAAAGCGGAAGGGTTATGACTTTCTTTACTCCACTGCCGCCGACGAGTACGGGAACGCCCATGCAGAGATCGTTCGCACCGTATTCGCCCGAAAGAAGAGTGGATAAGGGCAATACCGCGCCGCTGTTCGAGAAGATAGCCTTTAATAGTTTCATAGTGGCGGCGGCGATCGCGTAGAAAGTCGCGCCCTTTGCCGCTATCACCTTCGCTCCCGATTTTAACATGCCGAGATATATGTTGTCAAGTACGGAAGCGATCTCTTCTTCCCCGATCTTCATTACTTTCCTGCAATAATCTTTTACGGGAAGTCCCGCGACGGTGCAAAGACTCCATGGCGTCATACACGCGTCCCCGTGTTCGCCGAGAACGTAAGAATTTACGTCGTGCGCGTCCACCCCGCAGTACGCCGCGACTTCCTGCGTAAGTCTGTTGGAATCAAGCAAAGTCCCCGTGCCTATTACCTTAGACGCGGGAAGCCCCGTGCATTTTATCGTTTCGTAAGTAAGAACGTCGACGGGATTGCTGACGACGACGTACACCGCGTCCGGCGCGATTTTAGCCACCGTCGGCATAACGCTTTTCAGTATGCCGAGATTGATCTTGGCAAGGTCGAGTCTGGACTGACCGGGCTTTCTGCCGACGCCGAAAGTAACTATTATAACGTCCGATCCTTTAACGTCTTCGTATTCTCCCGAACGTATGGTCACGGAGGGGACCGCGGCGGCGCATTGAACGAGATCGAGCGCTTCGCCTTCGGCTTTTTCCTTGTTGATATCTACAAGAAGGATCTCGGAACAGAGTCCCGAAAGGGTGAGCGTATAGGCTATCGTCGCGCCTACGTTGCCCGCGCCGAGAATCGAAATTTTCCTTCCTTCACCCTTCATTGTACCATACTCCCCTATTATAATTTCAGATTACTTTCAGCATACAACTTTTTTGCTTTTTTTGCAAGAGTTTTAAGTGATTTTTCTTCATTTTTCGTCAATAATTTTTCGGCGACGTCGTAAATGTCGCCCGCGCCCAGAATAAGCACGGTCTTAACCCTTTCGGCATACCCGTCTATAAGCGTTTTAAGTTCTTTTCGGGTTTGTGCGTACTTTACGGAAACCGAAAGTTTTTTAACGTTTTTGTAAAGCGTAAGCGCGGAACCGCGGCGGGAATATTTTTCGCGCGCGGGATAAGTCTTATATATTATAAGGTTTTTCGCTTCCGAAAGACATCCGACGAATTCCGTCATAAGTTTTTCGGTTCTCGAATATGTGTGCGGCTGAAAGATCACGAGCGTATCGCGGTCATAACCTCCGAGCGAAGAGAGCGCGGCGGTTATTTCGCGCGGGTGGTGCGCGTAGTCGGCGACCGCCCTTATCCCCGATATCTCGCCTATCTCTTCGGCGCGCCGCTTTACGCCCTTAAAACTTTCGAGTCCGCGCCTTGCGGTATCGAAGGGAATACCCATAACGTCGGAAACGGACAGAGCGGCAAGCGCGTTGTAGATATTATGATACCCCTTTACTTTAAGGCGTATCCTTCCCGCTTTTTTCCCGTATTTATAAAAGGTAAAAGAATAACCCGCGTTGCCGTTAATAACGTATTTCGCGGTATAGACGGCGCGGTTTTTTATTCCGAAGTTCACGGTCGAAGAGTTGAAAACTTCCCTTGCGCCCGCGTCGTCGGCGTTCACTACGGCGACCGCGCCTTTTATAAACGAATTGAACGCCGCGATCTCGTCTTTTATTCCGTCGAAACAGTCCTGATGATCGTTATCTACGTTAAGAACGACCGCGATCGAAGGCTTTAAGTCGAGAAAGTTTTTCTTATACTCGCAGGCTTCCGCCACGCAGTAATCGTTGCCGCCGCAGCGCAGATTCCCGAAATCCGCGTCCTCCCCGCCGAGAAACACGGTCGGATTTTTATCAGCGCATATCAATATATGCGCAATCATTGAAGTTGCGGTGGTCTTGCCGTGGCTTCCCGACACGCACACCGACTTTTTATAATTTTCAAGTATCGCGCCCAGAAGTTCGCTGCGTTTTAACAGCCTGCTCGTCTTTGCCGCGCGGACTAATTCGGGATTGTCGCCGCTTATCGCGGAAGTGTAAACCGAAACGTCGGCGTCTTCGACGTTTTCGGGACTATGCCCGATAAAAACCTTTACGCCGATATCGGAAAGACGCTTTAACTTTTCGCTTCCGCACCTGTCGCTGCCCGAAACTTCGTACCCGCATAAGCGGCAAAATTCGGCGAGCGCAGACATCGAAATACCGCCCACACCTATAAAGTGGATCTTCTCTCCTTCCATTAAAATACTCGTTTTCAAACCGGTCATAATATAAAATATGCAAAAAAAAGGTGTTTTTGAGCATAATAAGGGTAAGGAAAATTTTAAAAAGGGTATTGCAAATCGTTTTTTCTTGTGTTAAAATGTATTAGAGTTATGTTAAGGAAGGATTAATTATGAAGATCACAGACGTAAGAGTTCGTTTCGTTAAAAAAGACGACAGTAAGTTAAAAGCGGTCGCATCGGTAACGTTCGACGATTGTTTCGTTATCCACGACATCAAGATCATCGAAGGCGCGGAAGGTTTCTTTATCGCTATGCCGAGTCGTAAGGCGGCCGACGGCGAGTACAGAGATATCGCCCACCCCATCAAACCCGAAATGAGAGAAGAACTCGTAAAAGCGGTTCTTTCCGCTTTCGAAACGGAAAAGGCTAAACCTATAGAATAGTTTTCCTTTCGTCTTGTCCCCGCTTCCGTGTCGCATTTCGGCGTGAC
>JAFZXG010000002.1 GCA_017616925.1 Clostridia bacterium
ATGATATTACGGTCAAGCGGACGGGACTAAACTCATCTACTCTCGACGGGTATGCGGAAAAGCAAAGTACGGAGATTCTCACTCCTGATAAAAACGAGACGAAAATCGAAATAATTTTTAACAAGGAGAAATGTTATGGAAAAAAATCACAGGACGAAATTATTGATCTGGTTTATTACAATCGTTTTTATGTTTTCGATTGCCGGCATTACGGGTTTGTTCGGAATTGAAAATAAAGTTTCCGCAGCGATTGTCAGTTCACAATCGTTAATTAAAACGGAAGGTTGTATCGGGGCTTTTACGGACGACGGAGAATATTTCCGCGTGGAGGCTACGGCGAAAGGTCAATCGTTCAGTTTCAAAAAGGCTTACGTCGGCGATCTGGAGTTTGACTTAATTATTGATCCCGTCGGCGTGCAGAATTTTGAAATCGAACTTACGGATTTAGTAGACGGAGAAAAGTTTGCGATCGGTATAATGACCGTCAGCGGTCGTGCGTACGCATACGTCGATATTGCCGGAGAGAGATATGCGCGCGTGAAAGGGAACGAAACCGATAAGTTTGAAAATTATAACGGTATTTATACCGACCTTGGTCAAAGTCAGTCGAAAAGGGTAAGTATTCTCTATAATCACGTTACGGGCAGCGTTACGGCAAACGGTCAACAAGTTTGGAACGTGAAAGAGCCGACGCAATACGGGTATAAAGACAGATCGGTAATACGATCTATAGTATATTACAGTATAAATTGCGTGTTCGTAGATACTATTGACGCCGACGCGGTTTTATTAGTGTCTTTGGGAGATATCTTATTTACGAGAGATTTACCTAACGACAGTCCGGCAGTACGTATTGCGGCGGAAGTAACCGATAACGCCGTGGCGAACGAACCTTATGAAATACCCGTTCCCTACGCCGTAAAACCCGAATCGGGCGATATAAATGCGAACGACGTTAACGTAAAGGTAAGTCGTAGCGGCTCGACGCTCGTAAGTAAAGCCTACGAAACGGGTATGACTTTTACGCCTACGGCAGTAGGTACGTATAACGTAGAATATACGGCAACGAATGACGACGGCGTAAAGACCGCGGTATCTTATAGAGTAAAGGTCGTTAAAACGGCACAGGCGGAATATGCGTATTTATCCGACAACACGATTCCCGATTCCGTTGGGCTTAACGCAGTCGTTACTCTTCCCGCGGCGACGGTGGCGTCTAACCTTAAGGCAGAATCCACGGCATATATCAACGTATACTACAACGGTACGGCGGTGGAAGGATACGAGAACGTTTCCGCGGCAACGCCGAACCGCATAACCCTGACAAAAGAAGGCGAATATAAAATCGTATATTCCGACGCCGGAAACGATTTAGTCCCTACTGATGAATTTACGGTAAACGTAAGCGCGGATATGATCGCGTGCGTATGCGAAGGATCACAAAGTTTACTGGTAAACCAAACGTATAACGTATCTTCTTTCAAAGCTTATTTAGGATCGGAAGAAACGGACGGAGAGTTTCTTTATATAGAAACGCCTTCGGGTATCAGGTATTACACGGATATGCTTGTCGTTAAAGAAATCGGTACGTATAAAACGGTATACGCGTTCACACTCGGCGGCAACGAGTACGTTTATGCGGTAGAAACTAAAGCGACGAAAAACGTAGTAGATCTTTTTGACGCAGGTAAGTCGAAAATCGAATATAAAATCAGCCATATGTCCGACGGACTTAAAGGTGTGGAAGTTACTTCCGCCGCAGGTCAAACGATTACGCTTAATCAGGTCGTAAACCTTAAAAATCTCGGTAAAGACACTCCGATTATCGAAGCGATCGCAACGCCGAGTCAAAAAAGTCAGGCAGAATTCCGCGAATTATTCGTAAGACTTACCGATATTTACGACGAAAACAACTTTATCGAAGTACGGCTCATGGACGCCGGCCCCGCGAATTCGACGCAGATCACTTATATTACCGCAAGACATAGCGGCGTAGGCGAATCGAGTATGGGCGGTTGGGAAGACTTGACCTGGGCGGGAGTCGGTTGGATTTTCAGTTCCGGCGGTAGCGGGCACGTCGGCGGTAGTACCATGGTACATTCTTATTGGGGAGAATGCAGTTTCGACAATATTATGACGTTCTCTTACGACTACGATAAGATGCAAGTGTTGAATCCCAGGACCAGAAGTTCCACCAACATCGTCGCAACGATGAACGATCTTAATTGTTTCCGTACTATCTGGGACGGATTTACGACAGGCGAAGTAAAAATCAGCATAAAAACGACGCTGTTCGAAGCGTCCTCGGCAAAATATATGATCACTTCTATTGCCGGTATCGATCTTACTTCGGAAAAAATAGCGGATAACGTTGCTCCCGTAGTTGACGTGGAACTTCCGGAAATTATGCCCAAGGCAGAAGTCGGTAAACCGTTCAAAGTGTTCGACGCAGTCGGTTATGACCATTTTGATAAAAACGTGAAATTGCAAGTCCGCGTATATTCCGATTATTCAGCAGGGATCGAAACGGGATATTATCAGGGCACGTTTACGCCGACCGACGAGGGAACGTACGTGATAGAATATATCGCAACTGACGCGGCGGGTAACGTCGGCGTTAAAACGATAGAAGTTGCGGCTCAAATGCACGTTGACGTCGTCGTTGACGCGATCGCGGACGCGGAAACGATGGTAAACAAAAAATTCGTTTTGCCGATCCCCGCGATTTCCGGCGGTGTCGGGAATTACTCGATAAAAACGACGATTACCGATCTTGAAACTCATGAAAACGTAGAAACGGTCGATTCGTTTACGCCTTCAAGGGCAGGCGAATACGAAGTCAGCGTATGCGTTTCCGACTACGTGGGGAATAAAGCGGAAGTAAATTACACATTGTATGTCGTTACCGCGGAATTCTTTGCGTTTGAAAAAGAATTAGTGCTTAATCCCGCGTTTATTGCAGGAGAATCAACGGAACTTCCGACGATTATAGGTCTTGACTATTCTTTGGCGGATCCCGCTCCCGTAACGGGTGTTCCGAAAGCGTATATCGGCAGCGAAGAACTTGAAATTACGGACGGCAGGTATATTACCGTCGATGCGGATAAAGAAGGTCTGACCGTAAGAGTGGAATATACGTTTACCAACTCTAGAGGAAACGATACGGTATTGACGGCAACGGCTCCCGTCGTGGCAGTAAAAGGCAATAACGGGTACGAAAATGAAAAATACTTCGTTACGGAAGGCGTGAAAGAGATCAAAAAAGATTCTCAGAAAGTAACTTACGTAATGAATTCTGCCGATAACGAGTTTAAATTTATCAAAGCACTTCCCGTTCAATCGATAAGCATGAAATTTTCATTGCAGGGTGAGGCGGGTGCGATAGACAGGGCGTATATTCGTTTTACCGACTCGGAAGATGCAGGTATCAGTGTTTGCTTTGCGGTTTACAGAAATACGGGAAATAAGTTGGCAAACTATTCTAGAGCGACTATGAACGGCGGAGATTATGTAAGTTGGACGGGTTCGTTCTACGATCCGACGCAAGCGTTTGAAATCAGATACGACGTTGGCGATAACACTTTCTACGACGGCGTCGGGAAGAGTCTCGGCTACGTAAACTATACCGAAAACGGCGAGACGTTCAACGGATTTACCGGCGGTAGCGTATACGTTACCATGTGGTTTGAAGGTTCGTTTGAAACCGATTGTTCCGTCAGTATATATCAGGTGGCGAATCAATCGTTCAATAACGCAAATTTCGATTTAACGAATCCTATCGTATTATACGACAAAAATTTCTTCGGTTCGTTAAAGATCGGTTCGGTATTTACCGTTCCCGCGGCAAGTGCCTTTGACGTGCTGTCCGAGATCGAATATTTGGAACTTACCGTTAGCGTAATGGGTGTTGACGGCAAGTGGAAGGTGGTAAAAGACGTTGACGGTACTGCCTTGAAACAGGTAAACGGTATGAAGGAGTGGAGTTTTGAAATTTCCGAAAACGGTAATTACAAAGTTTTCTACGAAGCAAGCGACGGAAGAAATACCGAAAGTTCACAATTTATATTATATACCGACAATCAGTTTGACGTATCCATAACATTAAACGGAAACGTGCCTGTTTCGGCGAAAGTCGGCGATATAATCAAATTGCCTACCGCAAGCAGCAACGCGGATAGCGGAAAGTCGTATATCGTCGTGCAGTGTCCCACGGGTGAAATAAAGAACTTGAAAGAAACGGAGTTTACGGCAAAAGAAGTCGGTATATACGTCGTTACTTACGTGAAATACGACGTTTACTACAATATGACCGTACAATCGTTTACTATAGCGGTAAAGTAAGGAGATAAATATGAAAAAAATAA
>JAFZXG010000057.1 GCA_017616925.1 Clostridia bacterium
TCCGTTATAATTCTCGCTTTCCGAAAAACAGGAATCGAGACAGGTAAAATCCCGCATTTTTTCCATACCGAGAGAAGCGGATTTAAGTTCGTTCGCGATCTCTTCGATATATTCGCTATCCGCGGGCAACGCTCTCATCCACTCGGGTATTTCCACGTTGAAACCGCATACGGGGAATTCTAACAGCACCTTTTCCATGACCGCGCTTATATCTTCGGGCTTTAGATCCGCGCAGGATACGGGAACGACGGCGACTTTATATTTTTCTTCGAGTTTGCCGCACAGAACTTCGGTCTCTTTAGACTTTGGATTCGCGCTGTTTAAGACTATAACGAAAGGCTTTTTCCCGTTTTTAAGATCCTTTACCGTCTTTTCTTCGGCGGGAACGTAGTCCTCGCGCTTATATTCGCCGAAACTTCCGTCCGAAGTTACGAGAACGCCTATAGTCGAATATTCGTCGATAACCTTTTTAGTCCCTATCTCCGCCGCCTTTGAAAACGGGATCTCGACGTCACTCCACGGAGTTTTCACCATTCTGTCCCCGTCCTCCGCCGAATATGCGCCGTCGATAAGATATCCCACGCAATCCACGAGTCTCACGTTCGCGGAGATCTTATTTTTGAAATGTACTTTAACGGCGTTCGCAGGAATAAACTTCGGTTGCGTCGTCATAACGGCCTTCCCGTCCGCTGACTGCGGCATTTCGTCGGTCGCTATGCTTCTCTGAAGTTTGTTGTTCATGTTCGGAATAACGAAATTTTCCATAAACTTCGATATAAAGGTCGACTTTCCCGTTCTGACAGGTCCTACCACCCCTACGAATATCTCCCCGCCCGTTCGTTCGGCAATATCCTTGTAAACGTCGTACTTTTCCATAAAAAAACCTCCCATACATTACGCCATAATATATGAGAGGTTTATTCGCGTTATGAAAAAACTCGCTTATTTTTCCCGATTTTCTTTTTTTGCGTTCGCTTTTTTCAGTTTCAGTTTCACTACCATTTCCTTTATCGAAGTCGGATGTTCTTCCCCCGCGAGCATTCTCTCTATGTTCTTTCTGTGCGCGAACCAAGTGAAAAAACATATTAAAAGTATAAGCATATTAGTTACTATACAGAAAGCGATCGAAGTGCGATCGACCACGCCCGCGTAGGTTATGTAAAGCCTTATCGCGCCGCTTATCGCAGACGGGGTTATGGCTATAAAAGAACCCATCGCGCCGAACTCGGTAACGTAGATGAATACCACCGCCGCGACGAGCGACATTACCATAATAGACGCCCACAGTACGCCGTGAGCGGATTCGCAGATCAGAAGTACGCCTATCGTCGTGGCGATCCCCTTTCCGCCTTTAAACTTAAGCCATATCGGAAAGATATGCCCTAAAACCGACGAAAGCCCGCAAAGGTATATTGCGAAATCCGAAACGTAAAATTCCGAACCCGGAAACAGATCGCCGCGGAATATAAAAAACGAAACGAGAACGGGAACGACGCCCTTCAATATATCCAAAAAGAAGGTAAGAAGTCCGAGTCCCAAGCCGAAATTTCTGCTCATATTGAGCGTGCCGGGATTGCCGCTGCCGAGTTTTCTTATATCTTTGTTTTTCGATCTCGAAATGATGAGCGCCCAGTTTATACTGCCTATAAGATAACTGACGAGCGCACAGACGGATAGCAGAACTATTTTCTCACCTTTCATCTTCGCTTCTCTCCCTTACCACGATCTTTACGGGCGTTCCCGAAAAATCGTAAGCGTTCCTTATGCAGTTTTCGAGATATCTTTTATACGAGAAGTGCATAAGCGCGGTTTCGTTCACGAAGAACACGAACGTCGGCGGCGTGCAGTCCGCCTGCGTAGCGAACATTATCTTCAGTCTCTTGCCGTTCACCGACGGCGGCTCGCTGACTCTTACCGCGTCTAAAATAAGATCGTTAAGTTGCCCCGTCGTTATCCTGCGTTTCGAGTTTTCGAGAGTTTGCATTGCAAGATCGAGTATTTTGTCTACTCTCTGTCCGGTTTTCGCCGAAACGAACACGGGCTTAAGATAGTCCATAAATTTAAGGTCTTCTTTGAGTTTTTTTACGTACTCGTTTACCGTTCCGTCGTCTTTTTCTACAAGATCCCACTTGTTTAAAACTATCACGGACGGCTTGCCTTCTTCGTGGACGTAGCCTAAAATCTTAACGTCCTGTTCGGTTATGCCTTCCGCCGCGTCTATTATCATAACGGTAACGTCCGAACGTTTTACCGCACCCAACGCCCTTAAGACGCTGTAATATTCGAGATCTTCTTCGACGTTTTTCTTCTTCCTTATCCCCGCGGTGTCGATAAGCGTGAATCTTTTTCCCTTATAAGTAAACGGGGTGTCTATCGCGTCTCTCGTCGTCCCCGCGACTTCGGAAACGATCGTCCTGTCGAAACCGAGTATTCTGTTGCAGATACTCGACTTCCCCGCGTTCGGTTTTCCGACCACCGCGATCTTAACGGACTCTTCTTCTTCGCGCGATCCCGATTTTTTTAAGATAGAAACCACTTCGTCCAAAAGATCGCCTATCCCCGTGCCGTGTTCGGCGGAAATACCGAAAGGTTCGCCGAGCCCCAAACCGTAAAACTCGAAAAGTTTGTCAATAGAATAGTTTTCGAGTTTATTGACTGCAAGTATCACGGGTTTACCGGATTTACGGAGTTTTTCCGCGACGTCCTCGTCCGCGGCGGTAAGCCCCGACTTTCCGTCGGTAAACAATATAATGACATCGGCGGTGTCGATCGCGATCTCGGCCTGTTTCTGAATATGTTTCCACATTGAATCGGACGATTTGAGTTCAAGTCCGCCCGTATCGACGAGCGTGAAAAAATTGCCGCACCACTCCGCGTCCGCGTACAGCCTGTCCCGAGTAACTCCCGGGAAATCGTCCACTATAGAAATCTTCCTGCCGACGACCTTATTAAAGAAGGTAGATTTACCTACGTTGGGTCTGCCGACGATCGCAACCAAAGGATTAGCCACTGTTCACCTTTTTATACTTTACTTTTAATCCTGTTTTTCTTTAAGTTTTCCGAGAACTTCGGTAAAATGATCGGGTAGCGGAGAAGTAAACTCCACGACTTTATTCGTAGAAGGATGTGTGAAAATAAGTTTTTCGGCGTGTAAAAGTTGCCCGTTCAGTTTGAATTTCTGATTCTTATATCCGTACTCTTTATCGCCAACGACTGGGTGTCCCAGGAATTTAGCGTGAACTCTTATCTGGTGCGTTCTGCCCGTTCTCAAAGAAAATCTGCAAAGCGTATAACCGTCGTATCTTTTTATCACTTCGTAGTCCGTAACGGCACGCCTTCCTCTGTCCGAAACCGTCATCTTCGTCCGATCTTTAGGATCCCTTGCGATAAACGTGTCCACCGTGCCGCGATCTTCCTTTAAGTTTCCTTCGAGCAGCGCGCAGTATATTCTGCGGCAGGTCTTGTCCTGTAATTGCTTCGAGAGTTTAAGGTGCGCGTTGTCGTTTTTCGCGACCACGAGTAGTCCCGAAGTGTTCTTATCTATTCTATGCACGATACCGGGCCTTATAACACCGTTTATCCCCGACAGACTGTCGAGACGGTAAAGAAGCGCGTTTACGAGCGTTCCCCACTTTACGCCGTGCCCCGCGTGTACGGTCATGCCTTGCGGTTTGTCTATCACGGCTACGTCCTTATCTTCGTAAACTATATTTATCGGAATATTTTCGGGCGCGATATTCGTCTCCGTGATCGGCAGATCCTCCATTTCGATCGTATCGCCCGCTTTTACGGTTTTATTCGATTTTACCGACTTACCGTTTACTTTAACAAGCCCGTCGTCGCACGCCTTTTTCACGCGGGAACGGGTATAGCCCGTCTTTTCCGCAAGAAACACGTCAACGCGGACGGGCGTTATATCAGTCGCCGTCAGTTTTTTCATCGTTCTTTCCGCTTTTTCTTCTGAAAAGTCCGCCGTCTTCTAAAAAAACAAGGTGGATCAAAAGAAGAATTATTCCGAAAGTCATCAATACGTCGGCTAAATTGAATACGCCGAATATATTGACGCCGCCTATCCTTATCACTATAAAGTCGATAACCGCCTTGTTCGCGACTCTGTCGATAAAATTACCTACTGTACCCGAAATAACCAGAATAAGCCCTATGAAAAGCGTTTTATTATTGCGTTTCGCGGCAAAAAAAAGCGCGACTGAAAATGCGACGAGCGCTATCGGCGTTATTATCATAAAGATAGTCTGTCCCCAACTTTTATCCGAGAGAAATCCGTAAGCCGAACCCGAATTCAAGGTGTAAGAAAAAAAGAAAAAGCCGTCGATGACCGCGGTCTCGCCTTTTTCAAAATAGAGATCCTGAAAAACTCTTTTTGTAAGCTGGTCTAAAAAAACGAGAATCGCCGCGGAAACAAGAGCGACGATAAGCATAACTATTATTCGTCTGTCAATCCTAACTCTCTGCATATCTCTCCGAGTGCCGAATCGTCGATATTGTGAACTTCGTTCAAATCGAATCCGTTCTCCGCCCCGCCCTTAATATACTCGGCGATCTTCTTTTTGGGATTGAACGGTTCTTCTTTTTTAACCGCGGTCCTTTTCGGCGTTTTCTTTGCGGTCGCTATCTCGCATTTAAGTTCGTAAACCTTTTCCAAGAGTTTTACGTTCTGTTTCTTTAGTATAAGTATCTCTTTTTCATAGGTAAAGGACTGTTCGGTCAAAAGTTTTTCTACGTCGGATTTTTTATATTTTTTCTTCTCCAACTGCATTTTAACTTACTCCGCGAATTTTTTCCAACATTTCTCTTTTCAGTTCGTACAGCCCGTCCGAAAGATCGACCTTATAGATATGCGGGCGATCTATACGCTTATATTCGTCCCAGAAACTATCGAGTTCGCTCGTCGCGTAAGCCTTTATTTCTTTAAGCGACGGACGATCGTAAACGAGTTTTCCGTCCTTTATTATGTCTTCCTGTAAATACCTTACGGTATAGTCTTCGAAAGTTATCTTCTTCCACCTTTCCGTCGGATGCGTTAAGGTAAGCGGTTTACTTTCGTCGATTTTTTCTTCCGAACGGAGAACGATAAAGTCCGCTTCCGCCTTACCCGTCTTTCTGTCGTACACCCTGCATACGTTCTTGAATCCGGGATTCGTGATCTTCGCGGGGTTATCGGAAAGTTTGATCTTGGGGATCTCTTTGCCTTTGTCGTAGATCGCGGCGAGTTTATACACTCCGCCGAGCGCGGGCATATCCGCACTCGTTATAAGCCGCGTGCCTACTCCCCAGAAATCTATTTTTGCACCCTGATTTTTGAGAGAACTTATGGAATATTCGTCAAGATCGCCCGACGCGCATATTTTAGCGTTGGGATAACCCGCGTTATCAAGCATCTCTCTCGCTTTTTTCGAAAGGTACGCAAGGTCGCCCGAATCCAGTCTTATACCGCTCGGTTCTTTTCCTATACTCCTTAAATAATCGAATACTTTTATCGCGTTCGGAACGCCCTGTTTTAAGGTATCGTAAGTGTCCACGAGTAAAAGCGCGTTATCGGGATAGGCTTTGGCGTATTCCATAAAGGCGGTGTACTCGTCCTTAAAGTTCATCACCCAGCTGTGCGCGTGAGTTCCCGCGACGGGAATATCGAACATCTTCCCCGCAAGCACGTCCGACGTGGACTTGCACCCGCCGATGACCGCCGCTCTCGCGCCGTAGATCCCCGCGTCCGGCGCTTGCGCGCGGCGAAGCCCGAACTCCATGATCGTGTCGCCCTGCGCCGCATAATTTATCTTCGCGGATTTAGTGGCGATAAGCGTCTGAAAGTTTATCATATTGAGGATCGCGGTTTCAATGAACTGCGCCTCGATAATAGGCGCTTTCACCGTGAGTATCGGCTCACCCGGGAATACTACCGTACCTTCTTTTACCGCGTAAACGTCGCCCGAAAATCTGAATCCTTTAAGATATTCCAGAAAATCTTCGGTAAATATATTGAGCGATCTAAGATACGCTATCTCTTCTTCTCCGAATCTTATGCCCAGAATATAGTCTATCACCTGATCGAGTCCGCAGGCTAAAGAATACGTTATCATACCGTTCTGTCTGAAAAACAGGTCGAAAACCGCGACTTCGTCTTTTCTGCCGCATTTATAGTACCCGTTCATCATGGTAAGTTGATAGAGATCGGTAAGAAGCGTTAAATTTCTGCTTTCCATTATATTCTCTCTGTTATTCGGTCTTGCCGCCGTCTTTCTTTCCGCCGTTTTCTCTCGCGTTGAGAGAAACGCCTTCGGTGTTGTCGCCCGCTATTATAAATGAAATAGCAATGGTTACAGCAATTACCGTGATCGCCACGATAATAACCGCCCACCAGGGAAGCCTTAACATGATCGACGCATAGATAAAACACGGGAGTATAAGCACGCAACCCAAAAAGTAGAAGAAACTGTGCGCCTTAACGAACGCACAGACGTAAAAAAGCACCGAAAAACCTAAAAAAAGGAAAAAGAAAAA
>JAFZXG010000058.1 GCA_017616925.1 Clostridia bacterium
AAAACGAAGTCTTTTTCCTGCCCGAAAACGCGGACGAGTACGACTTTACGAAATTCGACTACGTTATCGACGCGGTGGACACCGTAAGCGCGAAGTTAGAGATAATAAAGCGAAGTAAGGCCGCGGGCGTACCCGTTATTTCGTGTATGGGAACGGGCGGCAAAACGGATATAGAAAAACTGACCGTTTCGGATATAAACGCCACCGAGATCTGCCCGCTTGCGCGAGTTATGCGAAAGGAACTGAAAAAACGCGGTATAACCGAACTTAAAGTGGTCTATTCACCCGAAGAACCCGTAAAAAGAGAGGGACGAAACAAGGGCGGTCAGCCGTCGATGATATTCGTACCCGCCGCGGCGGGACTTATGCTTGCGAGAGAAGTAATTTTCGATCTGATAGGGGAATAACGCGTAAGAGTCCTTAATAAAAAGATAAAAACGGCGGGAGCGATTCGCTCCCGCCGTCGATTTTCACAGCGTTTTTATGCACTTTCGCGGGCATTTAAGCACGCAGTTATGGCATGCGATACATTTCGAGTAATCTATTTTCGGCAGATTGTTTTCCATCGTTATCGCGAGAGTGGGGCAGTTTTTAACGCAAAGCCCGCAACCGATACAACCTACGGAGCATGCGTTCATTACGTCTTTACCGCGACAGGTGGTCGAACAGGCGATATAGACTTTAGCGGATTTCGGTATCAGTTCTATGATATTTTTAGGGCAGGTTTTCACACACACGCCGCAGGCGGTACATCTCGCCGTATCTACTTTGGCGACGCCGTCCGTCACTTTTACGGCGTTATAAATGCAGTTCTTTTCGCAGGATCCGCTTCCGATACAGCCGTGCGGACAGAGTTTCTTGCCGCCCATAAAGTCTATCTCTTCGCCGCAACCTTCGTTTCCTACGTACTTAAATTTTTCTTTGGCGTTATCTCCGCCCTGACAATGCACGACCGCGATCTTCTCTTCTTCCGAAGAAAACGGCACGCCGAGTATTTCCGCTATTATCTTTTTGTTTTCGGGAGAAGTCGGCGCGCAACCGGAAATATCCGCCTTTCCTTCCGCAAGGGCTTTGGCAAAGTCGGCGCAACCCGCGTATCCGCATCCGCCGCAGTTCGCGCCCGATAGTTGCTCTTTTATTTTTTCGGTCTTTTCGTCGGTTTTGACGGCGCATATTTTAGAAGTCGCGACGATAAGGACTGCGAACGCCACCGCAAGCACGGCGACAATTCCCAAAACCGTAAGAAGAATCTTAACGTCTATATTTTTAAGCAGAAGCAATTCCATTTTTCTCTCCTAAAACACGTAGAACGCCATCGCGATAAAGCAGGCGACGATCATTGCTATCGGGAAACCTTTAAGGTGTTTATTTATCGGAAGTCTCGCGACTTTTTCCCTTAACCCGCTCATGATCACGATAGCGAGCGTAAACCCTAATCCCGCAAAAAGTCCGTATAAGACCGCGTAGCCCAAATTCATCGTTGCAACGCCCAAAATGCTTGCCATCTGGGTTTGATCGATAACGAGTTCCGCAACGCCCAGAACGGCGCAGTTCGTAGTAATTAAAGGCAGGTATATCCCCATCGCGTTATATAGGGCGGGGGAAAATTTCTTTAACACCATTTCTATCATCTGCACGATAGACGCGATAATGAAGATAAACACGATTATCTCCATAAACTCGATTTTGAGCGGGACTAAAATATACGTGTAGATAGGGTAGGTGATAAGGCATGTTATCGTCATTACGAAAGTTACCGCGATCCCCATACCGAGTGCGGACTTAAAGTCCTTGCTTACGCCGAGAAACGGGCATATCCCCAAGAACTGCACCACCACGAAATTGTTTATAAACACCGCCGAAACGATTATCGCCAAAAATTGCGCCATACTATTCCGCCTCCCCGTTCGGCTCTTTTAGGACAGGGCTGAACGCTTTGTCTTTTTTTCTGTCGGCTATCGCACCGTAGATCAAAGAGAACAGCGCGATAAACAGGGCGTAGGTAAAGAACGCGCCTGCACTCGTTCCGAAGAAGTCGAGAGTGAAGTTCCACACCTTGAACCCGAAGATCTCTCCGCGTCCCAAAACCTCGCGGAACGCGCCCATCAAGGTCAGCGCGATCATAAATCCCACGCCGTTGGCGAGTCCGTCCAGAGCGGAAGGAAGTATTCCGTTCTTACTCGCGAAACTTTCCGCTCTCGCGAGAATAATGCAGTTTACGACGATAAGGGGAAGATACAGCCCCATTATGTCGTTCAGATCGGGCAGAAAATAGTCGAGAATAAGCCGCACGATAGTGACGAAAGTCGCGATGATCAGGACGAAAGCGGGAATACGCACTTCTTTGGGTATCGCTTTTCTTAAAAGCGAAACTAAAACGTTGCTGCATATCAAAACGAAAGTCACCGCAAGTCCCATATATATTCCGTTCATCGCGGCGGTGGTAAGGGCAAGCGTAGGGCAGGTGCCTAACACCAACTTTAAGGTCGGATTGTTTTTTATAGCGCCGTCAAAGGCGATCTTTTTATAATCGTTTTTCATTTTCAGCCCTCCAGATACGCGATAACGCAGTTCACCGCGTTGACTCCCGCCGTGGCGGATTTTGTCGCGCCGGTCACAACGTTCTTAACGCCTTCGCCGTCTTTATCCGCGGTAAAGTATCCGTCCGTAACGTCGGTAAGGAAAGTATCGTAATATCCGTTTCCGAGTTTACTCATTAAAGTCTGTTTGGTATAATTTTCAAGTATTACCTTGCTTATTCTCCTGTTTCCGCCGTTTACCGAAACCTTTACCCACAGGGTAACGTTTCCGCTTTTATAGCCTTCGTAACCCGTGGACTTAAAGACGAAGTCGTATTCTCCGTCGGTCTCGTTTTCCTTATCGATGATATATATCTTATCGATTTTACCTTTTTCGTACTCTATCGGGGAATTTACCGCGTCGTCGGTACTGTCCGTATCGATAACGACGGAATAGGATTTTTCTTCGCCGTAGATCTTAATAAGCGCTCTTTTGGTTCTGACTTCGGGAGAAACGTAAAGTACGTCGCTTAAAACGGCGATAAGCCCGCCTGAACAGATTATTACGGCGAGCAGGACGGATATACATTTAAACCATATATTATTAAACAGTTTACGCATTTTTCGCCGCCTTTTCCTTTCTCGTCCTACTATGTCCGAAAGGTCTGTTTATAACGAACTTATCTATAAGCGGCACTATAAGGTTGCCGAGAAGGATCGCGAACGAAACGCTTTCCATACCCGTCGCTTTTCTGAGTCCCGCGGTCAGAAGCCCCAGAAAAACGAAGTAAATAACATTACCCGTCGCTGTGTTCGGAGTAGTGGTGTAGTCGGTCACCATAAATATCGCGCCGAACATAAGCCCGCCCGAAAGTATCGACGGTAAAAAGTAAGCGAAATCGAAACCGTAAAGAACGACCGAAAAAAGTCCCGCGACGCCTATATACAACGCGGGATAGCAGATATTTATAACGCCCGTCGCGGCAAGGAACAACCCGCCTGCGATAAGCGCGACCTTACAGGTCTCGCCTATACAACCCGCAACGTTTCTGCCAAGTAAAAGATCCACGTTGGAAAGCGTCGGAAGGTTTCCGCCCAGAAAATCTTCGAGCATCGTTGCCGAAGTCGTCAGATCGCCGTTCGGAATTATCCAGGCGGTAACCGCCGCCTGAAAGGACATAAAGATAAATATTCTGCCCGTGACGGCGGGATTGACGAGATTTTTCCCCGTACCGCCGAACAGCATTTTAACCACTATTATCGCAAACGCGCTGCCGATAACGGGCGCATACCACGGATAATTCACGCCGAGCGCGAGTCCCAGAAGAATACCCGTAACGAGCGAGGAGAAATCGAATTCTTTTAAGATGAGAGTTATATCTTTTTTGGCTATAAGGTTAAAAATCATTTCGGACAGCACCGCGGACGCGCAGGAAAGTAAAAGTATAAGCAGGGCTTTAAGGCCGAAAAACGCGATACCCGTTATAGTCGTGGGAAGGAGCGAAAGGCACACGAGAAGCATTATCTTTTTAGTGGTTCTCGGCGTTTTGACGTGCGGAGACGTCGAATAAGCGTAGATTTTATCTTCCATTTGCCTTCATCTCCTTTATCATTGCCTTCGCCTTTCTTATACTTTGTACGAGCGCGCGTTTGGCGGGGCAGTTATAGGCGCACGACCCGCACTCGATACAGTTCATTGCGCCGTACTTTTCCGCGCCCGCGGGATCGCCCGAGAGAGCGTAACTTTCGATATACATAGGCATAAGCCGCATGGGGCAGTTTTTGGCGCAGGTCGCACAGTTAATACAGTTCGTCGGGGAAGACAAGTCCGTTTCGCCGTTAATAAGTGCCAGAAATCCCGAATCGGTCTTTCTCGCGAACTGATTTACCGTTCCCAACGCTCTTCCCATCATAGGTCCGCCGGCGATAAGTTTCACGGCGTTTTCCTTTATTCCGCCGCAGAATTCCGCGATTTTAGTAAAAGGCGTGCCGAGCGCGACTTTTAGGTTCTTGGGCGTTACGATCCCGTTTCCGCTGACCGTCATAGTCGTATAATAAAGCGGCATATTGAGATCTATCGCTTCGTAGCAGGCGATAACGGTCTTTATGTTCTGTACGCACACCCCCACGTCGAAGGGCATTTTACCCACGGGAACTTTTCTTCCCGTCGTGCAGTAGATAAGATGTTTTTCGCTTCCCACGGGGTATTGTTTTTTAAGCACGGCGACGTCTATATCGTCGTATTTTCCGAAAACTTCTATCGCTTCGGGTTTATTTGCTTCGATGCCGATAATTATTTTCGAGATGCCGAGT
>JAFZXG010000059.1 GCA_017616925.1 Clostridia bacterium
GACACCGATCAGGAACGGTACGTGGAAGGTGCGGAATCCTTCATCTATTCCATTTTAGCGAAAGCGGGATTAAAACACGACGAAGGTCCGGACGTAGGCGGGAATTACGGGCCGTATATCCAAAGCGAAAGAAAGGACATATACTTGAAATACGCCGAAGAACTCGTCGAAAAAGGCGGGGCGTATTACTGTTTTTGCGATAAAGAAAGGATCGAGAGCTTAAAAGACGAAGAAGGAAACCTTCGCTACGACAAGCATTGTCTACGCCTGCCGAAAGAAGAAATAGAGAGAAACCTTGCCGAAGGGAAGCCGTTCGTTATACGTCAGAACGTTCCCGAATCGGGCGTGGGAACGTATCACGATATGGTTTACGGCGACATTTCGGTGGACTATAAGGATATAGAAGACGGAATACTTATAAAGAGCGACGGTATGCCGACCTATAATTTCGCGAACGTAATAGACGATCACCTGATGGGTATCACGCACGTTATAAGGGGTACGGAATACCTTTCGTCCACGCCTAAGTACAATTTAATGTACGACGCGTTCGGATGGGAACGTCCCGCGTATATCCACCTGCCCCCCATTATGAAAGATGCGCAGCATAAACTTTCCAAAAGGAACGGAGACGCGAGTTACGAAGATTTCGTCAACAAGGGGTTCGTTAAAGAAGCGATAGTCAACTATATCGCGCTTTTGGGGTGGAGTCCCAAATCCAACACCGAAAAGATGAGTTTGAAAGAACTTTCGGAGAACTTTTCGTTAGACGGTATCAATAAATCCCCGTCCATTTTCGACGAGACCAAGATGCGCTGGCTGTCGGGCGAATATATAAAGGAAATGGACGACGTAAAATTCAAGACTCTCGCCCTTCCCTTCTTAAAAAACAGCAAGACGTACGGTAAATACGACGAAGATAAACTCTTGGGGCTTGTAAGGACGCGTATTCAGATCTTTTCCGAGATCCCCGAAAAAATCGACTTTTTGGAAGAGTTCGGGAAATACGATCTTTCGCTTTTTATTAACGAGAAACAGAAAGCGAGTAAGGAACTTGCAAAAGAGATCCTTCCCAAAATAAGAGAAACGCTCGAAGGGGTTAAATCCTGGAACAACTCCGAACTGTTTTCCGCACTCGTGGGGCTTTCCGAAACACTCGGAATAAAGAAACAGGCGCTACTCTGGATCGCAAGGATCGCCATAACGGGAAAGATCGCGACGGCGGGCGGCGCGACCGAGATCGCCGAAGTTCTGGGTAAGGACGAAACGATAAGAAGATTAGAGTTTTCCGAAAAACTTCTGGGTTAAAAATTAAAGGCGGGCGTTCTGATGAACGCCCGCCCGTTATATAAAACGCCGCCGACGAATTTAAGCGTCAAATAGCAAGCGGCTTTTCTTTTTTTAATGTAAAATCGCTTGCGCCCGAAAATTCGCTTATTCCCGCGGCTATCGTTTCCGCCATTTTATAGACGAGACTTAAACGGGTGAGATTAAAAAGGTTATAGTTTTGTAAAGACCTTGACGCAACCACGCCTATCACGCTTACGTCCCCTATTTTACCGAGTTTTTTATCGACGCCAAGTCCGGGGCGCAGACTTCCTGCGGACACTTTTACCGTCCCCACGTCCTCTTTATTCCCTATCGCCGCGTCCACGGCGATTATAAAAGAGTCGGGATGAGTTTTTTTGACGTAATTTTTGGCGTATCCTATCTCTTTTGCGGTAATGGGGCGAGTTAAATTGCCGTAAACGTAGCAGGACGCACCCGCGTTTTTAAGCATGGTTCCCACTAACGGCCCTAAACTGTCGCCTAAAATAAGATCGCTGCCTATACATATTACCGCAAAATTTTTGTTTTCAGGAGCAAAATTTTTCAATGCGTCGACTATTCCTTTTTTAGTATAGTCGTAAAAAGTCGAAAAGGCGTAAACTTCGTTCATAAGGTTCTCCTTGGGCAGATTATTGACGGAATAAAGAAATAATATACTTTTTTCTTTTATTCTTGCAAACTTTTTAAAGGTGTGATAGAATACTAATATATAATACAAATGGAGACCTTATGAACTCACTGTTATTATCTTTGAGCGGGAGTACGATCACGAGTCTCGTTGCGATAGGATTTATGCTTCTTATCGCACTCGCCGGAGCGATAAGGGGTTTTGCCAAAACCTTCGTTCAGACCTTCGGCACGATAATCGCTATCGTAGTCGCCCTGCTCCTTTGCGCGAAGGCCGCCGTGTTTCTCGAAGGAAAGATAGGAATTATAAGTTTCTTTTCCGAAAAGGTTTCGGGGCTTGTCGAGAAGATCTTCGGTGCCGACGTCGCGAATATGACTTTAGCCGAAGTTACTGATACGGAACAAATTATTTCGGATTCGGGGAACAGGATGTCGCTGCTGTTCGTAAACATTATATTGAAAGTAAAAGACAGCGGTGCGCCTGACACGGCGACGGTTAAAGAAGTTTTATCCCCCGCTTTCGGCTATTATATCTCCGTAGCGATCTGCGGACTCGGGCTGTTTATACTTATCAAGGTGTTTTTCTGGATAGTAAGCAAGATCGTTTCAAAACTTCAGAAGATCAAGATAGTCGGATCGGTCGATAGGATTTTAGGCTTTGCGCTCGGCGTATTAGAAGGCGCAATCTGGATCCAGATAATCTGCGTCATAATAAGTTACTTACCTTTCGCTATCGCACAGGAAATCTGCACGTATATAGCGCAGTCGGGCTTTATCGAGATTATAAACTCCGTAAATCTTCTCGGGATCATCGGCAACGCCTTGTCGGACGTTAAAGTTGCGGAATTCGTTAAGAACTTCCTTGCCCCATAAGTCAAGTCGTCCCCGCGTTTTAATGCTTGCTGACGCGACAAAGTTAAAAGAAATTCATTTATTTATATTAAAAGCGACCGTGTAAGCGGCCGCTTTTTTCTTATTCGTTTACGGGAACGTTTATTTACGCTCTTCTCGTTTGTCGAAGACACAAACCCCTTTTGCTTGCCGTATTTATTTGATTAACCCGATAAACAGCATAAAACTCCCCTAAAAAAAACGCCGTTAAACGCGTTGAGAGAAAAAATTCCATATTTTTAACGTATAATCCCCCGTTGAAACTCTTAAAAAAGCTGTTAAGCGCAAAACCGTTTTCTTTTTTACCAAATCTTTACCTTTTTCTGTTCCACGTGAAACTTCCTCTGAATATCGTTTCACGTGAAACAATAAAAAGCAAGGGTATAAGTTTCACGTGGAACAGTATAAGCGAAGTTTTTGCAAATATTTTAGACAAGTAAATCAAGTGCAAGCAAGTTTTTGCTCTGAAAATACC
>JAFZXG010000060.1 GCA_017616925.1 Clostridia bacterium
CGACAGGTTTTTAGATAAACTCGCGGGCGTTTCCGATCCCGAACAGAAGCGTAAGATAATCGGCGCGGAATTTATAAGAGTATTCGAAGAAGAAGCGAGAAAACTCGAAGGGATCGAATTCCTTGCGCAAGGCACTATCTATCCCGATATCGTGGAAAGCAAGGGCGTTAAAGCCCACCACAACGTCGGCGGACTTCCCGAAGACCTTAAATTCGGTCTCGTAGAACCCGTCAAACTGCTTTATAAAGACGAAGTAAGGACGGTCGGTAAAGAGTTGGGGCTTCCCGACAATATGGTTTACCGTCAACCCTTCCCCGGTCCGGGCTTGGGCGTCCGTTGCCTCGGCGCGATAACCCGCGACAGACTCGAAGCCCTTCGCGAAGCGGACGCAATTTTAAGAGAAGAATTCGCGAACGCGGGACTACAGGGCAAAGTATGGCAGTATTTCGCGATCGTTCCCGACTTTAAGTCCACGGGGATCGAGAACGGCAAGAGAACGTTCAAATGGCCGGTCATACTTCGCGCCGTCAATTCTGTCGACGCGACAAGCGCGTCGGTTGAAAACGTGCCGTTCGATTTAATGAAGAAGATTACAGACAGGATACTTAAGGAAGTAAACGGCGTAAACAGGGTGCTTTACGACTTCTCGCCCAAGCCCGTTGCCACGATCGAGTGGGAATAAGGTGAAAAATGGGCTATAAAATACTGAGAAAAAAGAGTCTTAATCCGACCGTAACGCTTATGGACGTACACGCCCCGTTGGTAGCCTTAAAAGCAGAACCGGGGCAGTTTATCATACTCCGCGTGGACGAAGAAGGGGAACGTATCCCCCTTACGATCGCGGACTACGACAGGAACGCGGGAAGGATCACGATAATCTTCCAGATCGTCGGCGAAACGACTTTTAAGTTAAATCTTCTAAACGAAGGCGACGAGATCCGCGATTTCGTTGGGCCTTTGGGAAAACCGACCGAGACGGAAGGACTTAAAAAAGTCGCCATAATCGGCGGCGGCGTGGGGTGTGCTATCGCCTACCCCGTCGCGAAGAAACTGCACGATCTGGGCGCGACGGTGCATACGATAGCGGGTTTCAGGACCAAAGATCTCGTGATACTCGAAGACGAGTTCGCCGCGGTGTCAGATAAGTTCCTTAAAACGAGTGACGACGGCAGTTGGGGCGAAAAAGGTCTCGTTACCGACGCGCTTAAAAAACTTATCGAAAGCGGCGAAAAATACGACGAAGTTATCGCGATAGGACCGCTCGTTATGATGAAATTCGTGTGCCTAACCACCAAGCCTTACGGCATTAAGACCGTGGTTTCCATGAATCCCATAATGATAGACGGCACGGGTATGTGCGGCGGCTGCCGCTTAACCGTCGGCGGCGAGACTAAATTCGCCTGCGTGGACGGTCCGGACTTCGACGGACATAAAGTCGATTTCGACGAAGCGTTAAAGCGCGGCTCCACCTATAAAGCCCGCGAACGCGAGCGGTACGATTCCGCATGTAATCTTTTTAAGGGGGTAAATAAATGAATCCGTCCTTAAAAAAGAATCCCATGCCCACGCAACCCGCGGACGTGAGAAACAAAAACTTTTCCGAAGTGGCTTTGGGCTACACCGAAGAGACCGCGATATCCGAAGCGCAAAGGTGTCTTAACTGTAAAAACGCACTCTGTATGACGGGTTGCCCCGTTAAAGTAAAGATCCCCCGCTTTATCGAAAAGGTGGCGGCGGGCGATTTTGAAAGCGCGTACAAAGTGATAACCGAAGATAATCTCTTGCCCGCGATATGCGGAAGAGTCTGCCCGCAAGAAACTCAATGCGAAAGTAAATGTGTCAGAGCGATAAAGGGCGAAAGCGTGGGGATAGGCAGGTTAGAAAGATTCGTAGCCGACTATCACAGAACGCACACTACCGAGAAATTATCCCCCGCGGAACGAAACGGTAAGAAGATTGCCGTAATAGGTTCGGGGCCGTCGGGACTCGCCTGCGCGGGTTATCTCGCCAAAAAGGGCTACGCCGTTACGGTGTTCGAGGCAATGCACGTTTCGGGCGGCGTTCTCTCTTACGGAATACCCGAATTCAGACTGCCCAAAGATATAGTAAAAAAAGAAATTTCCGACCTTAAAGATCTCGGCGTGGAATTTATAACTAACGTCGTTATAGGAAAGACTATGACCGTAAGGGAATTACGCAAAGAATACGAAGCGGTATTTATAGGTTCGGGCGCGGGACTGCCGTCTTTTTTAGGTATCCCCGGCGAATCGGCGAACGGCGTGTATTCCGCGAACGAGTTTTTGACGCGAATAAACTTAATGAAAGCCTATAAGGAAGACTCCCCCACCCCCGTTTACCGCGCGAAAAAGACGGTGGTGTTCGGCGGCGGCAACGTCGCTATGGACGCCGCAAGATGCGCAAAACGTTTAGGTTCGGACGTTTCTATCGTGTATAGGCGTACCGAAAACGAACTCCCCGCGAGAAAAGAAGAGATAGAACACGCAAAGGAAGAAGGTATCGCGTTCGAATTTTTAACCGCCCCGCTTGAGATTTTAAAGAACGCGGACGGCTGGGTAGAAAGCGTGAAATGTCAGAAGATGGAACTCGGCGAACCCGACGCTTCGGGAAGACGCCGCCCCGTTCCTATAGAAAATTCGGAATTTACGATCGGCGCGGACTGCGTTATCGTCGCTATCGGCACTACCCCGAATCCGCTTATCAAGAACACGACCAAGGATTTGGAGATCAATAAAAAAGGCGGCATCGTCGTTGCCGAAGAGACGGGCAAAACGTCTATCGACGGCGTTTACGCCGGCGGGGACGCGGTAACGGGCGCGGCGACGGTGATTCTCGCAATGGGCGCGGGCAAGACTGCGGGAAAAGCGATAGACGAGTATTTGAATACGTCAATGGATTAGGGCTGTTTTCTTGAGTTGTCCTAAACCCCTTAACAATCCACTTACCCGAAAACTCCTCAAAATCCCTACCCCTTAATCCTTAAGGGAAACAATGTAATAAAAAATCTACGAGAAGCTCTCGTAGATTTTTTATATAATGCATCTAAAAAGCAACTTTTATTTTATTATTAAATAACCACCCA
>JAFZXG010000061.1 GCA_017616925.1 Clostridia bacterium
AGACCACCGCGAGCGGCTGAATTACTTCTTTATTAAAATAGCAAAGGGTATAAAGACGGATATATTCGTCGGTCTCTACGATAAGCGTTCCTTTTTCCCTGTTCGCGCCCGCAAGCGTTGCGGGGGCGATCTCGAGCAAGGCGCCGTTTACCGTGTATTCCACCGCTTTGCCGTCTATCCTTACGCCGACTACGTATCCCTCAAGGTCAAGCGTTACGCCGTTCGCCCCGTCGGGACCCGCGTATATCTTTTCCGCGGAGATGACCGTTTCTTTCGTGTTTTTAAGAGTCGGCACTACTTCGCCCGTAGTGTTCCAGATAGACGAAGACAGCAGCGCCTTATTGAAATTCGCGCTTATCTCCGACGCGTCGGTTACCACCGCACAGCCCGAAACCGAACCCCAACTGCCCGTGTGAGAATAAACGCCGACTTCCGCAGAGTTAACGACAGCAAGGCAGTTTTCCATCTTCGCGCCTTTGTTTACGTTGATAATACCGCCGAGACACACCGTTGAACCGTAGGTCACGCCGTTTAACGCGCGTATATTCGCCACGCAGCTGGAAACCAAACCGAAGTTAAGGTTTGCGATACCCGCCGTGCCCCACTCGTTATACGCCATTCCTATTCCGCTTATCGTAAGATCAACGGCAACGTTCCTTATCGTTCCCAAGTTACTGCCCGCTACGCCGCCGCCGCAGACTATCGTGGAATTGCCGTTTACTATCTCGAATCCGATATTTTCAACGACGCCGTCAGCACCTATTTTGGTAAATATAAGTCTTTCAAACCTTTCGTTACCCGTGCCTACCGCGTGAGTGATATTTTTGACCGTATATCCGTTGCCGTCAAGATGCCCGTTAAACGTTCTTACGTGATCCGGATTGTTGCCGTAATCGGCAACTTTGACGTTCGCTTCCGGAAGTTCGACGTAGCCTATGGGGTTTAAAAACTCGGTCTCGGCAAAGTCTATATCGTTAATCAGTTCAAAATAACCGTCAAGGTGATTGTCGATATCCAGAAATCCCGCCGCGTCGTAGATCTTTGCGTAATAATCGTAAACTTTTACTTCGCATACCGCGTCGGAACCGCCGATCTCGACGGTTACCGTCGCCGTACCCGCGCTAACGCCCGTTATAACACCGTTATCCACCGTTACTACGCTTTCGTCCGAACTCGTCCACACGGGAACGACGTCGTCTTTTACGACGAACTCGCCGTTCTCGTATTTCTTGTATTCGTAATCCAACTTTTCAGTGGAATAATCGCCCGTTTCAGACAGCGTTACGCTGCTCGCGCTTAAATTTACGACGTCAAGATCGATCACCCTAAACGAAACTTCGCTGCTGTATTCTTCGCCGTTTATCGTAACTGAAGCGGTTACGGTGGCGTTACCTGCCGAAACCCCCCTGACTTTGCCCGTATCGCTCACGGTCGCGACCGCTTCCGCAGAACTCGAATAAGTAAACGTATAGTCCGAATTATCCGCCGTCTCCCTGCCTATCGTTATTTTGGGCGTAAGCGTCAATTCGTACCCGACGTATATCTGCGACGATACGGCGTTAAGTCTGAAATCCACTCCTTCCGCAAGCGATTCCGTTACGGTTACGTTCAGTTCCAGAGAATCGTTGCCGCACTCTACGTCGATAACCGTTTCTCCGTCCGCAACGCCCGTTACCGTACCGTTTCCGTCGACCGTCGCTACGGAAACGTTTCTCGAAGAAAATTCGATCTCGCCTTCGGCGTTAAGGACTTCTATCGCGTAAGTCTCGCCCGTCTTTATACTTATGGAATACTCCGTTAAAGCGATAACCGTTTCTTCGTTTTCGATCGGCTTTTCTTTTCCGTTATCACTCTTACCGCCGCAACCTAATAAAACCGCCGCGCTTATACAGGTAAGCAAAACCGTAAACAAATAGAATAATAAACTTTTCTTAATACCGTTTTTCATATTTTTATCTCCTTATCTCTTAAATTTTAAATAAAAATCAGCACCGCCGGGCTGCGAATTCTTAAACAACCCGCAACTTGCCACGTCTTTTGCAAACGCGTTGTAAAGCGCGTCGTGTTCTTCGTCCGACAAATACGCTTTGTAGTACACGAACCATTGATAATCGAGACCTAATTCTTCGAGACGTATTCTCTTTTTAAGCGTGTTATACAGCGCCGGATTCTCCGTTTCGTATTTTGCTATCGCCGCATAAGCGGAAGCGATCTCGCCGTACCAGTTTTTCATAAGCGCACGCGGCCAGTATTCCGAATTGTTAGACCATTTAGTCGTCATAACGTAATTAATTATTCCCGTTTTATCGTGAAGATAGGTGTACCACGTTCTCATCTCCGAAAGCATACGTTGCATATATTCCGACGCTTCGAGATAGTAGTGATCACAGAAATCCTTTATCAATTCGTTTTCGTCGTAATAGGGGCAGAATACAAGTTTGGAGTTTATATACGTCCTTAGATCGTAAAACCATGCCGACGAGGTATCTACGGGAAGTAAATTGTAGTAGTAAACACAACCGTTTTCCGCATAAAAACGGATATTTTCCGCTAACGACGAAAAACTATTGAGAAAAGCAAAATAATCAAAATAGTACGTTCCGTAATCATATACCGTCAGTTTATTTGCTATCGACGACCATTTTCTGAAATCTTTATCAAAAGTCGCGTTTACGCTATCGGTTATCGGCACGCCGTAATCCATTTCGATAGGCGCCAACATTATTGCCACGTTATCATGAAGTATCACGTCCTCG
>JAFZXG010000062.1 GCA_017616925.1 Clostridia bacterium
CGGTCCGTTTACAGTCAATAGCAACGGAACGGTTTCGGGAGCGGGAGCTTCGATAGAAAGCATAGACGACGGCTGGTATCGAGTAACGATAGATATCGCTTCCACCGCTAAATCCGCTACGAATCCCGCATTCTTGTCGAGGATAAACATTACAAAAGACGGGACCGGCGCAGGTTACGTTATGTATATGGGCATATTGGTTAAAACCGCAACCGTAACCGTTGTAAACGGAACGGGCGGCGGAACTTATGAAGAAGGCGAAAGCGTTACCGTCGTTGCGAACTCGCCTGCCGCCAATCAGGAATTCTTCGGTTGGGAATTGAACGGCGGAATAGTTTCGAGCGACTCTTCTTACACGTTCGATTTCGATGCGTCTGAAGATATAACTCTTACGGCTTTATATTCCACGGTATACAGTTCCGGTACCAGTTACGTTGATTTCACGTTGGAAAACTGGGCGCTGTCTCAGAAATCGGTCACCTTCCTGTTCAAGAAGGTCACTGCCGACGCTACGGGATCCTTCCAGATCCGTTTGTGCGATTCGACCAAGACCGCTCTCGGTTATGCCGTCACCGTAACGCTTAATGCCGACAGCGCAAGCGCAGGCAGCCCCGCAAATATCGAATCGATAGGCGACGGTTGGTACAGGTTTATCCTTGATCCGGCTCTTCTGACCAAGCAAGCCGGCAAAGACGGAACGGAGACGATGAAGTATCTCCAGATTGCGAGTGTTTCCACGCCTATCAAAGTAGAGGGGATAGACGCCGTATCGATGTTCAAACCAAGACTTCAGACGTATTACGATCTGCCTGAGACGATCAACAGTTACACTTCGAGTAGCAAATATCTGACTTTTAAAATCAAGAAAGTCAACGCTTCCGAAGCCGGTACGGTCGAATTCAAGCTTTCTGACGGTTCGAGTTTAAGTTACGGAATAAGGTTTACTTTCGTTGCCAACGAGGCACCTACCGTTACCGGCGGCAGCAACCGTGCGTGCACGTCAGTTGAAGATCTCGGTGACGGGTGGTATCTCATTACCACGCAGGCTTGTTCGTCGATAAGCGGTTCGGCATTCAACGCAACAAAACTCTATTACAACAATTACGGTGCACAAAAAGACTTTTATCTGGCGGACCTTGAGATCCACTGATCTGAATTGATTTTATTCAATAAACTTGCCGAAAGGGAGACCGACTAAAAAAGTCGGTCTCCCCGCTCGGCGAAACATGGTAATAAGGCGTTTCGGGGGTGAAATTATGATGGACGTTAAAAAGAAACTTTCGATAACGTCTTTTATTATCTTTATTATAATTTTGCTCGCATGCGCGTCCGCATGCAAAAAAAACGAAGAAAGTACGGATAGTTACGAATTTACGCCGCTTACGGTTTCGGTCTTTGCCGACGTTCAGTTGGAGCGTGAAAACGTAGGAAACACGAGAAACGCTTATCTTTCTTTGAAAAATCACTTAAAGTACTCAAAATCCATAGGCGCGGAAGTTGTCTTTATGCCCGGTGACGTGGTCAATAAAGCCGACGAGACTTGCTATGAAGCATACGAAAGGGCAATTTGCGCGGTCTACGGAGACGACGAAAACGATTATCCTGAATTTATTTACTGCATGGGCAATCACGAGTGGTGGGGCCCGGGAGAAAAGGACGTCGGGACAGCCGTTTCATTGTTTGAAAAACACGCGAGAATAAATACCGATTGTCTCGTTAAAAAAAGCGAAGTCAAGTATTATCTCGATAAATCCACGACTTTACCGACGTATTACAAGGTAATAAAAGGTATACCCTTTATCGTTATTTCCGGAAACGACTCAAGCGGAAGGATAGAAAGCGACTTAAAAAAAGAGATCGCCGAATGGCTCAAAGAAATATCAAATCTTCCTTCAGTCAAAGCAGGCGGACCGATAATAGTTGCATATCACTATCCGATACAGCGCGTTACCTATAAAGGAGAAAATGCAGGGACGCATAGCGCTGCGATCAATGAACTTTTCAAGGACTACCCGAGCGCGATAGTATTTACGGGCGATACTCATTTCAACGGCGTAAACGAAAGGACGATAAATCAAGTAAACTTTACGGCGATAAATATAGGCTCTTCATCATATTCGAGGAATATGAGTTTATCGGCTGCAAATTATCAATACGATAACGTCAACCTTGATTATAAAGATAAAAATCTGCTAACGGGCGAGTCGGGGTTTAAGTGCGAATATACGGCCACGATGCACGTTATAAACGTCGAAGCCTCGGGCAAAACGTCGATCGACAGATATTATACCGCAGACAAGCCGGAAGACGCCGTAAAACTCGGTTTGACTTGGGTATTTCCCCTTATCAAAGACAAAAGCGAGTTTATTTATACTAACGAAAGAATTGAAAATCGCCAATGGGCAAACAAGCTTTACGGGAAAGACGGTCTTATATGGGCGGACGGCGAAAAGGTCGGATATAACGTAGAAAACGGAAAAATGTTCGTGAGTTTTAACGACGTTACCGATTACAACTGCGCCGAACATTACAGAATAGAGATCAAAGACGCTTTTGATGGTCAAAACGTTAAATACTATGATTTTACGGGCCATTATTATAAATACGATAAAGGCGCTCACTCATATCACTTTGTTTTAGAAGATATACCTTTGGCAACGGAATATTCCGTTAAAGTAACAGCCTATGACTTTTTCGACAATCCTTCGCTTAACGAACTGATTGCTACAGAAGAAGACGAAACGCTTTTATTCCCTGACGAGATCGACGTTAAAGCCGCGGAAACGTACAGCGATATTTCGAGACGAGTAAATTACGACGTAACCGTAGGCGGCAGCAATTCGTCTGTGGAATACTATTACAGGGGCATAAGTGCGTATTCGGGCGGGATGATGCTTTGCCAGTTTGTATTTAAAGAAGGTTTAAGCATAAAAGACCAGCTTTCGGTAACCGATTGGTCAAATGCAAAACTGACGGTAAAAGTAAAAAATCCAAACGATTTCGATATTTATTTCGGTCTTGACATAATAGTTAAGGAAAGCAACTCTCAACAAAGAGTATTAGACGATTTTTCTTCGTCTCGGCGCATAAAGGCGGAAGCGGGTAGCGATTGGCTCACGATAGAGTGGGATCTTAACAGCGAATACGGATATCATTTCAATTCGGATATTATCGAACGTATTACGTTAAAGGTTTCCGCAGATCAATTTGCGGTCGATAATGAAAACGGATACGAAATGAGTTTTTATATAGACGATATCGATATAATCGATTGATAATTGCTTAAACTTATATATTTTTTATTGTAAAAAACCTTTTAATAAGGAGAAAACATAATGAAAAAATTAATGGTAATTATATTAACTTTATTAATGTGCGTCATTTCCGTAATAGGATTTGCAGCATGTTCTGAAGACAATGATAATTCAAGCGGTCAATCTCAAACCGATTCGGTAAGTTCATATTCGGAACTAAGCGGATCGTCGGACTCAAGTGGATCGTCGGACTCAAGCGGATCTCAATCCACAGACCCGACGGAGCCGCTTAGCGAGCTTCCGGAAAAACTTACGATACTTTATCAGGGCGACTCCATAACCGATGCAAACAGGAATTGGAGCAGCCTTACCGATCTCGGCAACGGCTATGCGCGTATGGTATCGGAAGATCTCGGCGAGATCTACGGCGATAATATCGACCTGACCTTTATAAACCGCGCCCACAGCGGTTGGAAGCTTATCGCAAGCTGGAACAACGAAGAAGTCAGCAATTACGAAGAGCAATTTTATCAGTATAATGCCGATATCGCGACCGTTCTTATCGGGTATAACGATATTATGGCGCCTACTTGGGATAGTGAAAAGTATAAATATGTTTCCGACGATGAATACGAAGAAGCATACGATCGTTTGCTCAAAGGACTGAAAGAGCACAAGACTTATGCTATCTGTCTTTCGTCATTTAATATCGTTGACGATCTGAACGATTACGCTAAAACCGAATTTGCGAACAAGCGCGCGATCGTAAAAAGACTTGCCGAAAAATACGGCTTTGCATATATAGATATGAAACCGTATATGGATAGCGCTTTGGCGCAAGGCGCGGAAAAAATGGAACTCTTCGGCGATCTGGCGCATCCGAGCTATGCGGCAAACAAGATAATTTCGAGCCTTGTTAAGGATGCTATCCGCAAATATATTGATAAAGATTACGTTAGCGGCGATGACGTCGGAAAATACGAACGTATCACCGCCGTAAGCGACAACGACGACGATCTTACGAATACAAGGCTTTACTGTTATTCGTCGCTCGGCGACGTCGTTTACGATACGGAAACGTATTTGAACGGCGATATGGTTTCTTCGCAGTCGGTGAAGCTCACTAACAGAGGAATAGAAAACGCAGGCGTTTATACCAAAGTAAGTTTCTTGTTTAACGATGACGAAAAGCCGAATATGACCAAAGGTTCTTTGCAATTCGACGTTAAAGTCGAAAACGCAATGAAATGGTTCTCCGTTAAGGCTCATAGCAATATCTGGTCGCAAGACAGTTCCGCAACGACCGAATACGGCGTCGACCTTTCGAATACCGCCGTTTGCAGAGATCTCGGCAACGGCTGGTATCATGTTTCAATTGATCTTGAAGACTGGTGCGATAGAAGCGAAAATAACGCGGGCATTTTAAATAACGTCAAGCAACTCGTGATTATAATGAGCAGAGGCGAAAATGCGACGGCTCAGGCGTCCGCGCAGATCGACATGACGAAGAAGTCGGTTATGTGGATAGATAATCTCTTCGTTACGGGCAATCCCGTCGGAATGGAGATTTCCGCGCCGTATATTTACACTGCGTCGAGTTTTGTTACCGAAGATTTTAAGAATTCTTTGAAGGCTTTTACCTTTGAGTATAAGCCCATCGAAAAGGCTTCCAATACCGGTAACGATATTCAGTTTACCATCTGGAAAGCGGATTGGAGCAAACGTATAACAGCGCTCGTTACCGTCGACGTGGTAAACAACACTATAAACGGAGCCGAAGGCAAGGTCGAAGCACTTGACGACGGTTGGTGTAGAGTTACGATAAACTGCAAAGATTTCCCGATAAACGTTGCGGAAAGTGCAACCGGGAGCGAAACGGCGGAACTGTTGTATTTTAATACGGTCAATCACGCGTTTATATTTAACCGTGCTAAGTTTGTGGACGCGGAACTTCCCGAATATATCGTAACGGTAGTCGGTGGCGAAGGTAGCGGCACTTATAAAGAAACTCAAAAAGCGACGGTCGTCGCTACGATCCCTACGGGTAAAGTCTTTACCGGTTGGTTTGTCAACGGCAATAAGGTTTCAGACAAACAATCATATACTTTTACCGTAACCGGCGACGTTACCTTAACCGCAGTATATGAAAACGAAAATAATGCTCATACCGTAACGGTAGTCGGCGGCGAAGGCGGCGGCAGATTTAACGAAGGTATGCAGGCAACGGTCGTTGCAACCGTACCCGAAGGTAAAATCTTCGTTGAGTGGCAGATAAACGGTGCAAAAGTTTCGGATAAATTATCCTATACGTTTACCGTGACGGGCAACGTAACGATAACCGCGATATTTAAAAACGACGCACATCCCTACGCAAAAGAATACAGCGCGAACAATTCCTGGTTCAATTTAAGCGAAGAATTGAACAATTTTGCTTCTTCCGATAAATCACTGTCCTTTGAGTATAAAGCGATAGAAAAAAATACGAATACGGGCAATGGCTTCACGTTTACTCTTTGGGGCACGAACTGGCATGCGCCGAGGCGCACCGGCATAGTGACCGTAGACGTGGTAAATAATACGATAAGCGGTGCCGAAGCAAATATCATAGAACTTGAAGACGGTTGGTACCGCGTTATCATTGCAGCAAGCGCTCTCCCCGTAAATACCGCGGAAGGGGCGACCGGAACGGAAACTATAGGCTCGTTTATTTTGAACGTAGTTAATCATGCCGTCAAACTCGATAACGTCGGTTTTATTGAAGCGGCGCTGACCGAATATACCGTAACGGTCGTCGGCGGCGAAGGCGGCGGAGTTTATAAAGAAGGCGCTAAAGCGACCATAGTCGCTACGGTGCCGGAAGATCATTATTTTGTCGAGTGGCAAGTTAACGGCGAAAGCGTTTCGACCAAGCGCACTTATAAGTTTATCGTTAATTCCAATATAACGTTAACGGCAGTTTTTAACGAAGGCTCAGATCCGTCGCAGGAAGGATTCGAATTCCCGTCGCTTACCGTTGCCGTTTTTGCCGACGTTCAGTTAGAATCGGAGAATAAAGGCAACACCAGAAACGCCTATCTTGCGCTTAAAAATCATTTAAAATACGCTAAATCCATAGGCGCAGACGTTGTGTTTATGCCCGGCGATATAGTCAATAACGCGATAGAAGATTATTATCTTACGTATGAAAAAGCGATAAAGGCTGTTTACGGAACGGACGAGTCCGTTTATCCCGAATTCATTCTTTGTATGGGTAACCACGAGTGGTGGGATAAAACAGAAAAGAACGTTTCCGCCGCAGTTTCTCTTTTCAATAAATACGCAAGAATAGAAACCGATAATTTAGTTAAGAGAAGCGCCGTAAAATATTATCTCGATTCCAACGCTACGCTTCCCACCTATTATAAAGTTATAGAAGGCATACCTTTCCTTGTAATATCCGGCAACGATTCGAGCGGTCAGATCGACAGCGCGTTGAAAACCGAAATATCGGATTGGCTGGAAGAGATATCGGAACTCCCTTCGGTGAAAGCCGGCGGACCTATCTACGTTGCGTATCACTATCCTATCCCCGAAGTAACGTATCAGGGCGAAGCCACGTCTTCCGTTTGCGGAACGATAGACGAACTTCTTTCTAATTATCCGAACGCAATAGTGTTTACGGGCGATACGCATATTAACGCCGTCAACGAAAGAACTATAAATCAAACCGATTACACTTCTATAAATATAGGTTCTTCTTCATATTCGAGAAATATGAGCAAGTCCGCGACCGGATATCAATATAATAACGTTAATCTCGGCAGTGGCAAGAATCTTTTGAACGGCGAAGTAAGTTTCAAATTCGAGTATACGCCTACGATTCAAATAATCACCTTGGACGACGCCGGTAAATCCGTAATCAACAGATATTTTACCGCAGACGACGTTTCCGAAGTAAAGAAAATCGGTCTTACCTGGACGATCGATCCGAACAACTTTGTTTATACCGACGCAAGAAATCAAAGCACCGCGTGGGCGAACACGCTTTACGGAGCGGACGGGTTGGCATGGGCGAACGGAGAGACGTTAAGATATAACGTTGAAAACGGAGAGATGTTCGTTTGGTTTAACGACGTTGTCGACTATAATTGCGCCGAGCATTACAGAATAGAAGTCAAAGACGCTAACAACGCTCAAAACGCGGTTTATTACGATTATTCCGGTCACTATTTCAAATATGATACGGAAGCGCATACCTATCACTTTATTTTGAGCGATATTCCTTCGGCAACGTCATACGTCGTTACCGTTACGGCTTACGATTTCTTTGATAACCCGTCGTTGAACGTTCTTACTTCAAGCACGGAAGACGAAACTCTTTTATTCCCCGAAGCATCCGACTTAACGCTTGAAAAAACTTACAGTGATATTTCTAAACGCGTTAATTACGAAACTACGGCGAGAAACAGTGTTTCTTCCGTCGAATATTATTACAGGGGGATCAGTTCTTATTCTTACGGTATGACGCTTTGCAGCATCGTTTATCAAAATAACGTAAGCATTAAGGATTATCTTTCCGTAACCGACTGGTCGAAAGCGGTTCTGACTATTAAAGTTAAAAATCCTAACCCTTACGATATCTATTTAGGCATAACCGTAATAACCGTCGATAACGGTAACCAAGTTTGGAAAACCGATTTCGACTCTGAATACCGTATAAAAGTCAAAGCAAACAGCGCCTGGACAACTCTTGAATGGGATCTTAATAATTTTGAACTTACGGCAGATAATATATACCGTATCGGGTTAAAAGTTATGGCGGATCAAACCGTGGTAGACACCGAAAACGGATATGAATTGACGGTTTATTTGGATAATATCGACGTGATCGACGAGAAAGTCGTCGAACAGAGCGATCCGACGGAGCCGCTCAGCGAACTCCCTGAAAAACTCACGATACTTTATCAGGGCGATTCGATAACCGATTCCAACAGAAGTAGGGAAGATCTTACCGATCTGGGCGGCGGTTACGCGTGCATGGTATCGGAAGCATTGTCCGATATTTACGGAGAGGACGTCGAATTCAATTTTATCAATCGCGCTAACAGCGGTTGGAAACTGATAGCAAGTTGGAACGGCGTTAGCAATTACGAAGATCAGTTTTATCAATATGACGCCGATATTGCAACGATCCTTATAGGATATAACGATATAATGGCGACTAATTGGGATAGTAGCCACGCATACGTTTCCGACGAAGAGTATGAAGAAGCCTACGATCGGTTACTCGCAGGCTTGAAAGAGCACGGAACTTACGTTATCTGTATAGCGCCATATTATATTTTCGATTACGCAAACGATTATGCGAAGACGGAATTTACGAATAAACGCGCAATAGTTAAAAGACTTGCCGAGAAATACGGATTCGGATATATAGATATGAAACCGTATATGGAACAGGCTTTGAGTGAAGGGGCTGAAAGGATGGAACTTTTCGGCGACGGGACTCACCCCATCTACGGCGGGAACGTAATTATATCGAGTCTCGTTGAAGACGCTATACGCAAATATATCGATAAGGACTACGTGAGTGGAAGAGACGTAGGCAAATACGAGCGTATAACCGCCCAAAGCGATAATGAAGACGATCTGACGAACTCTCGGCTTTATGTTTACTCTACGCTTGGCGACGTCGTTTACGATACGGAAACGTATTTGAACGGCGATATGACTTCTTCGCAGTCGGTAAAACTCACAAACAGGGGAATAGAATCGGTCGGCACTTATACGAAAGTTTGCTTTATATTTGACGACGACAGCAAGCCCAACATGACTAAAGGGACCTTGGAATTCGACGTTAAGGTCGAAAACGCGATAAAGTGGTTCTCGGTCAAAGCGCACGGCTCCGTTTGGACGAATTCTACCGCCGCAACTTCAGAATACGGCGTAAATCTTACCGATACCAACGTTTGCACCGCGCTCGGTGACGGTTGGTATCATGTGAGAATCAACCTTGAAGATTGGAACGACAAGAGTGCTAATAACCTCGGCGTATTAAATAGCGTTAAACAACTCGTTATAATGATGTGCAGGGGCGAAACCGTTTCCGCAAGGCAGGCGGCGGGCGTCGATATTTCCAAGGAATCGGCGATGTGGATAGATAATCTATTCGTTACGGGTAATCCCGTAGCGATGGAGATATCCGCGCCTTACACCTATAATCCGACAAGTTTTACGCTCGATAATTTCAAAGATTCGGGCAAAGCGTTTACTTTCGACTATAAGGCTGTAGAAAAAGATTCAAATACCGGTAACACTATTTCGTTTACTCTTTGGTCTACTGTCGGGTCGAACTGGCATAGAGTAACGGAACTTGCGTACGTAGACGTTGTAAACAATACCATAAGCGGGGCTACGGGCAGCATAGAAGAACTGGGCGACGGTTGGTTCAGAGTAACCGTAAACTGTTCCGATTTTGCTATTTGCTCGGGTGCTGACGGCACGGAAACGATACGTATACTCTATTTCAACACTGTAGGACACGCGTTCTTATTGAAAGGTATTAAATTCGTTAAAGAACAAGTCAACAGTTACACAGTAACTATAATCGGCGGCGAAGGCAGCGGCACGTATAAAGAAGGTGCGAGCGTTACCGCAAAAGCGACGGTTCCTTCCGGAAAAGTATTTACCGAATGGCAGGAAGACGGAGCAAAAGTATCCGATCAACGCCTGTATACCTTCACGGTAGATAAAGATATTACGCTTACCGCCGTTTTTGAAGAAGAAAACGACGCTCACACCGTAACGGTTGTAGGCGGCGAAGGCGGCGGCAGGTATAATTCGGGAACAAGCGCTACGATCATAGCGACAGTGCCCGCCGGCATGGTTTTTGTCGAGTGGCAGATAAACGGCGCAAAGGTTTCGGATGATCTTACCTATACGTTTACCGTAACAGGCGACGTTACCGTAACGGCAATATTCGAAAACGAATCTCACGATAACGCCATCGAGATAACCGTCTCAAGAATGCTTCCTGATTTAGATACGTCTGTAGCGGATTTCCATAATTCCGGTAAAGCACTGACGTTTGAGTATAAAGCGACCGGTAGTTCCGACAGCGGAGAAGTTCAATTTACTCTCTGGGGCGGCGAAGGCGGAACATGGAAACCGAGACTTACCAATATTGTATCGCTCAACGTAGTTACAAATACTGTGACGGGTGCTGTAGGCAAAGTTGAAAGTTTAAGCGGCGGTTGGTACAGAGTTACTATTAATCTTTGCGATATGCCTCTAAATACACAGGAAAACGCGGACGGAACGGAAACAGTGAGAAAGTTGTATTTTAACGTAGTAAGTCATTCCTTCCTTTTGGATAGCGTCGGATTAATAGACGTGGAATAAATAATTAAAAGCGATCGTTATCCCGGCGAAAAATATTTAGCGCTATGACCCGAAATATGCAATTATGAAAAAATCATTATTATTTGTTTTTACGGTAATTTTAGCCGCGTGTTTTTTGTCAGGATTATTTACTTTGACTAATAATTCAAGTATTGCTTCAGCGGAGACCGTTTCAGGTAAAACACCTACGTTTTCCGCTACAAAATGCTTAAAGTCTTCAGACGGCAGTATGATGCTGCTCGCGACCGGTATAAATGATTATGACGATTGCTATGAGTGCGGATACGAGATTGAAGGCTTGCAGGCGGTTACTTATAACACAGCAAAGTACTACACCTCGATATCGGCGGGCGGCGGCGCAAAGACCTGGACGACCGAA
>JAFZXG010000063.1 GCA_017616925.1 Clostridia bacterium
AAGTGATAGCCTATGTCCCTTAACGCGCAGGCGGAAAGGATCGCGTCCATTATCGCGTGCGTTAAAACGTCGGCGTCCGAGTGTCCCAAAAGTCCTTTTCCGTGCGGGATCGTAATTCCGCCCAAAATAAGTTTTCTGTTCTCGACGAGTTTATGGCAATCGAACCCGACTCCGAAACGGCTTTCGGAAAAGCGGTTCAGTTTTTCGAAATCTTCGGGATAAGTGAGTTTTATATTGTTTTTATCGCCTAAAACCAGCCGAACGCTCCCGAAGGCGTTTTTATACACTTCTCCGTCGTCGTTAAATACGCCATCCGATATTTCGTAAGCCTTTTTGATCTTTTCGGTTGAAAACCCCTGCGGAGTCTGGACGTCGTAAAGCCCCGATTTTCCGATATAGTCGGTAATTTCCACGTTATCCGCCGCGCAAACGGTGTCCGAAACGGGTACGGCGGTGATCGCGCTGCCGTATTTTTCCGCAGATCCGATACAGTCTCTTATTATTCTTTCGGAGACGAAAGGTCGCGCGCCGTCGTGGATCAGAACTATTCCGTCCTTAACGAGACTAAGCGCGTTTTTTACCGATTCCGTTCTCGTTTTGCCGCCTGCGGTTACGGTAAAGTCGGGGAAGAGACGTTTAATCCTTTCGGCGTCTTCTTCCGCCGCCGCTATAATATAACGGTCTATAAGTCCCGTTTTAACGAACGCGTCCGCGGTTTTTTCTATGACCGTGCGGTTCCCGATCCTGTAAAAAAGTTTGTTTTCTTTGAATCCCGCGCGTTCGCCTTTTCCCGCCGCGGCAATTATCAGAGTGACTTCCATATCTATTCTTCCACTATCTCGTAAAGAGTCTCCGCTTCTTCCTTTCTCACGGTCTCTTTGATCGCTTTTATTTTAAACGACACCGAACCGCTGTTGAAACCGACGGTAATAAGGTCGCCGACTTTCACTTCGCGCGAAGGCTTTGCAGCAACGCCGTTTATCTTTATCCTGCCGCCTTTCGCCGCCTCCGCCGCGAGAGAGCGGCGCTTTAATATTCTCGATACTTTTAAGAACTTATCCACGCGCATAAAACACCCGAAAAAACACGAAAAAAATATTTTTTTAAAATTTACAGACAATCGCTTGACAACCTTGACGACATAGTGTAACATTATAAAATGCGTTATGGTAGGTTATTATCGAAATTTATCGCCTTTTTTAAGGTTTTCGCAATAAAAAGCGATCGAAAAAATCCTTGAAATCGGCAATAAACAAGCGGTGATTTCCCATTTTACGCCGACGAGAATATTATACAACGCTTTTTCGCGTTTGTAAACCCCGTTGCACCGGAATTTAAAAATTTTTTAAGGAGTGTGTTTTAATGGCACGTAAACTACCCGAAATAGAGAGTGGCAAGATTACGAGAAAGACCTTTTCCAAGATCAAAGAGGCAATCGAACTCCCGTACCTTGTCAGGATCCAGAAAGACTCCTACGACGCCTTTATAAAAGAGGGCATCAGCGAAGTGTTCGAAGATTTTTCGCCCATCACCGATTACTCCGACCACTTCGAACTTTATTTCCTTGAACACAGTCTCGAAGGCAAACCCAAGTACGACGAAAAAGAGTGCAGGGACAGGGACGCTACTTTCGCGCTTCCGCTCCGCGTCAAAGTCCGTCTCGTGAACAAGGTTACCGACGAAGTCATCGATCAGGAAGTATTTATGGGCGACCTTCCGCTTATGACCGACAACGGTTCGTTTATAATAAACGGTGCGGAAAGGGTAATCGTCTCTCAACTCGTCCGTTCGCCCGGCATATATAACGGCGAACAGGTCGATAAATCGGGAAAGAAACTTTACGACACCACGGTGATCCCGTCAAGGGGCGCATGGCTCGAATTCGAACAGGATTCCCAAGGCAATTTATACGTTCACGTCGACAGAACGAGAAAACTTACCGGCACGGTGCTTCTTCGCGCTTTGGGGTTCGGTTCGGACGACGCGCTCGATAAACTCTTCGACGGCGATCCCATGATTCTGGATACCGCGGCGAAAGACACCGCGAAGTCCGAGAGCGAAGGGCTTATAGAACTTTACAGAAGACTTCGTCCGGGCGAGATCCCGACTGACGAAGCGGTGAGAGCTAACCTTAAAAACCTTTTCTTCGATCCCAGAAGATACGATCTCGCGAGAGTGGGCAGATACAAATTTAACAAACGTCTGCGCCTTGGAGTAAGGATCGTAGGGCTTACCGCGTTTGAAGACGTAATTTCGGAAGACGGAGAAGTTCTCGCGACCAAAGGTCAGGTCATCGACAAGATAACCGCCGAGAAGATACAAAACGCTGGCATCAACACCTTTATAGCGGACGTAAACGGCGAAAGACACAAGATTATCGCGAACAACGTCGTGAATTTTAAGGAAGTCACCGGCGTCGATCCCAAAGTTTTCGGACTTTTGGACTACGTCTATTATCCCGCGCTCACTTTCTCCGCGAAAGTAAACGACACCGCGAAAGAAAACGGCGTTGAAGAGACTGCGGAAATACTTAAAAAAGAAATAAACGAACTTTTCTATCTCGAAGAAAAGGTCGCCGTCGCGGGCGAAGAAAAACCCGAGGACAAGAAATACAACGAAAAAGCGAAGGAAACGAGGATCAGATTCGTACAGGCGTGCGTCAGATATTACGAAATGATAACGGACAAAGATCGTAAGAGCGTTTCCGCCGAAGAAAAGAAGACGATTCGTCCTTTACTCGAAAAACTCAACCATAAACATATTACGGTCGACGATATCGTGGCAAGCGTTTCGGTAAATCTCGACAGAAACTACGGCATAGGCACTTCGGACAATATCGACCACCTCGGCAACCGCCGCGTGCGTTCGGTAGGCGAACTTTTACAGAACCAGTTCCGTATCGGCATCGCGAGACTCGAAAGAGTCATAAAAGAGAGAATGGCGACGCAGGATCCCAAGGAAGTTTCTCCGCAGGGGCTTATCAATATCCGTCCCGTATCTTCGGCGATAAAAGAGTTCTTCGGTTCTTCGCAACTTTCGCAATTCATGGACCAGACCAACCCGATAGCCGAACTCACGCACAAGAGGAAACTTTCGGCTTTGGGCCCCGGCGGTCTCAACCGCGACAGAGCGACTTTCGAAGTCCGCGACGTTCACCACTCGCATTACGGAAGGATGTGCCCGATAGAGACGCCCGAAGGTCAGAACATAGGTCTGATCTCGTCGCTTGCGTCTTTCGCGAAGGTAAACGAATTCGGTTTTATCGAATCGCCTTACAGAAAGGTCGAACATAAGATAGCGTCCGACGGAACGATGGAGACCGTCGTTACAGAACACGTCGATTATCTCACCGCCGACGAGGAAGATAATTTCACTGTCGCGCAGGCGAACGAACCGCTTATCGACAACAAATATTTCGTGAACGACCGCGTTTCCTGCAGAAGAAGGGAAGAGATCACCGAAGAAGTGAAAGAGAAGATCGACTATATGGACGTCTCCCCGAAACAACTTATTTCGGTCGCCACCGCGCTTATTCCTTTCTTGGAGAACGACGATACCAACCGTGCCCTTATGGGTTCTAACATGCAACGGCAGGCAGTTCCGCTGCTTTGCCCCGAAAACGCCATTGTCGCGACGGGTATCGAACGCCGTATCGCTTACGATTCGGGCGTTATGGTAAACGCGAAAGAGGACGGCGTAGTAAAAAGCGTGGCGTCCGACAGGATCGTGGTCACCGAAAGCGACGGCACGGAAAGAGAGTATAAGTTAAAGAAATTCGAACGCAGCAACCAAGGCACCTGTCTTAACCAGAGACCTATCGTCGATAAGGGTGAAAAGGTAGTAAAGGGACAGACCATAGCGGACGGGCCTTCCACTAAAAACGGCGAACTCGCGCTTGGGCGCAACATTTTAGTCGGCTTTATGAGTTGGGAAGGCTATAACTACGAAGACGCTATGCTGCTTTCCGAAAAACTCGTCCGCGAAGACGTGTTCACCACTATCCATATAGAAGAACACGAGATCGAAGCGAGAGACACGAGACTCGGCGAAGAAGAGATCACGAGAGATATTCCGAACGTCGGCGACGACGCGCTTAAAGATCTCGACGCGGACGGTATCGTCCGTATCGGCGCGGAAGTAAACTCGGGCGACATACTCGTAGGTAAGGTAACCCCGAAGGGCGAGACCGAACTTACCCCCGAAGAAAGACTGCTTCGCGCGATATTCGGCGAAAAGGCGAGAGAAGTCAGAGACACTTCCTTAAAAGTTCCGCACGGCGAAGGCGGTATCGTAGTCGACGTCAAGATATTCACGAGAGCGAATAAGGACGAGTTATCGCCCGGCGTCAACAAACTCGTAAGAGTGTATATCGCGCAGAAACGTAAGGTCTCGATCGGCGACAAGATGGCGGGCCGTCACGGAAACAAGGGCGTTATTTCGAGAATACTTCCCGAAAGCGACATGCCCTTTATGGCGGACGGAACACCGCTACAGATCGTACTGAACCCACTCGGCGTTCCTTCGCGTATGAACATAGGACAGGTTCTCGAAGTACATTTAGGGCTCGTCTGTAAGCAACTCGGCTGGAAGATCGCGACTCCCGTATTCGACGGTGCGACCGAAAGCGAGATCAAAGAATTACTCAAAGAAAACAACATATTGAACCCCGAAGGGCGAGACCGAACTTACCCCCGAAGAAAGACTGCTTCGCGCGATATTCGGCGAAAAGGCGAGAGAAGTC
>JAFZXG010000064.1 GCA_017616925.1 Clostridia bacterium
CTTCGCCCCATTCGCACGTGCCCGAAATATATACGTTCCTTAAAACTAAACCGTCGGCTTTATTCGTTATGAACGCGCGCGGAGTGGTCATATTTACGAACGCGATATCCTTTACGACCGAGCCGTATCCCGCCTTATAGTTTATAAGCCCGCCGTAACTATCATAGAGCGCGGGGTTAAAGGTGAGATTATAAATAACGTGTCCCCTGCCGTCTATAGTCCCATTATAAGAGTTGTTCGCGTTATCCGGCCACATAGCGTTGTTTATTATTTTTCCCGCCATATCGATATCGTTATTTAAGGCGAACGAATAATAGGCGTACAGAGAACCGCCGTTCGCGGTGTCGTCGAAAAATTCGGTGTTGAACTTACTCTCGAAATCTTCCGCGGTCTTTAATACGTAGTCTATGCTTATCACCTTAAAGCGAGCGACCGTAACTCCGTTTCCGATACTGCCGTAAAGATCGTTGTTATCGCCGACCGCGAGTAATTGCGAACTGTCTATCGTCGCTTCGCGTGTGGTTTTATCGTAATTCTTGATCTCTATCTCTTTACCGCCGATCCTTAAACTGAATTCGTCCGTTTCGGGTGCGATCGGCAAGGTCAGCACCTGATCGCCCGCCGCGCGTTTTTCAATGCACAGCGAGTAAGCGGGATCTTCTCTATAATCCGTTTCTACGGCGTGAACGGTAAGAGTTCTCCACGTTTTGTAGGTCTTACCGTCGGCGGTATAGGAAACTTCTATATCGGTCGTTCCCGCCTTCAACCCCGTTATCACGCCGTCCGCGACTTCTGCGACGTCGCTTTCTTTAACGGTAACGGTAAGTTGATCCAAGCCGTACTCTAAACCGCCCAGATACAGTTTGGCGTCGAATCCGACCTGATTTTTATAGTCTACCCCGTTATAAGACGGCAACGTGTAAACGTCTTCGTCGTCTAATCTAAAATACCACGACGCGTCCGTAACGGTAACCGCTATTTCGGTATGTGTCTCTTTTTGATACCTGCCTTCGTATTCGGCGTAAATCACTATCGTTGCGCTGCCCGTTCCGACCGCGCGGACTTCGCCGTTATCGTTGACCGTCGCCACGGAAGGATCGGTAGAAGAGTAGTTTATCCGTCCCGAAACCGCCGCGCCCTTAAACAAAAGCGAAACGTTCAGCGCGTATACGTCGTTCAGCCCTACTGGCAGTGAATAACGCCCGTCTTCCGAAATCACGTTCTTTACCTTCAACACGGGAATACTCTTTTCCGCGACTACGGTAATATAGCATTTCCTATTTTCTCCGCCGACGCTGACGGTTATCGTCGCCGTGCCTATCGACAGCGCGACCACTTTCCCCGTCCGATCCACGCTCGCCACGCTCTCGTCGTCTACGGAAAACGACGGCGTTAATCCGTTCGTTCCCGAAACGTTAAGATAAAAACTTTCGTCCACCGCGAGCGTTTTCGACGCGACTTCCAACTCCATCGTTTGCGCTTTTTCGGGCGGAAGATCGGGGTACTTACTTTGCGATCCATTACACGAACACGATACGCCCGTACATAAGCAAACCGCAAAGACAACGAATAAAACGATTATCGACCTTTTTTTCATTTTTTACCTTCTTATATACCGAGACCTTCGTATTTCAGACTCAGTTCCTTATAATAACTGCTCATCGTCGATTCCATGCCGCCCGCCGAGAATCCCACGCGGGAATCGGCGACGTACGACTTGAATTCCGCCACTATATCCTTAAACTCCTGTTCCGAAAACTCCCACCTGTACAATTCTATCAGAATAGCCATCGGCGAAATAATCTCTCCGCATATCATCATATACGCTTTGTCGTATGCCGCCTTATCGCTCGACTTTAAGGGTTCGATAGCCTTTATCGCGTTCTTAAACTGCGATATCCAACTCTGCAGCATTGTAAGTCCCCAGTATTCGCTCCTATCGAGCCCGCCGAATATGCTGCCCAGAGATTTTTCGTCCCCGAAAGCGCCCTGGCTCTTTTCGACCTTATATTTCAACACGCTCCAATGCGCCCTGCACTCCGAGTAAACGTTATACATTATCTCCCACGCGTCTTTATAGCAGTTCTTAAAGAATTCTCTGGTAAGAAGTTCCACGTTCGCGTTTACGTCCCAACGCAATTTGCTCGTAATGTAATTCTTTAAATTGCACCACGCGGTCATATTCGTTTCGTTCTCCACCTGTCCTTCGTCGTTAAACGCGATAACGCCGACCTGTTTCATAAGTCTGTAATAGTCCTGCTTGTACGACGACGAATCGTAAGGATAAAGATAGTGGAAGAAGTTTACGTCGTATATCCAACTGATGAAAACGTGGGTTTTTTTGCTCCAGTCGTTGACGTTGTTATAAAATTCGTTATTCGCGCTGCACTCGTGCCCGTAAGAACTGTAAAACCCGTCGAAAGCGATATATACGCCCACGTTGTCGTCGCACTTTATATTGCCGGACGGCGCGTCCTTTATGCTCTGATACGCCAGAAATACGAGTTTAAAATCCCTTTCGTAAGGGGCGCCTTCCTGCGTTTTGAACCAGTCGTAGACCTTGGCGCATAAGTCGTTGCAGAATTTAATCATTATCCCCGAATTACCGCCGTAAGAATCGGACGCCGCAATGCAATGCGGACAACGGCAGAAACCGCAGTTATCGGGTTGCGCGATCTGGAAAACGTAAGCCGACGATTTCGCGATCCCGCTTTTAATGACTTCGAGAAAATAATTCTGCATTTCTTCATAGGCTTCGGGGTCTCCGTGCGCGGTAAAACACGCCGTTGGCAACTCGGAGCCTTCGGCGTACCACTTATCGTGCGTTTCGCCGAACTCTTCGTCCTTCGTAGGATTCGGCATTATCCACCACAGGTTATGCGTTTTAGTCGTTCCGTTAGCGGATATAAAGACGCCTTCGTAAGAGAGTGCGTTGAATCTCATCTGGTTGGCGGAATTCTGCATGACTATTCCCGCGGAAGGATAAGTCATCATATCCAGATCGGGTTCCACCGTTACGTCGAAATCGGTAAGCGCGAGATCCCCCACGCCTTTCTTTAACGAGTACACGTCGGTAAAGTAGTATTCAAACCCGAAGTCGCGCGCAAGATAGCCGTAAACCGAATATAGCGTTCCGTTCCCCGACGGTCCTAAAAGAAATACCGTATTCCCCACGGTCTTTATCACGTATCCGCAACTACTAAGCCCCGAGACCGAGTCTTTTACCGAATCCGGAACGAACGACGTATTACCTAACGAAAAATATTTTCCGCCGACGGACTTTCCCGCGTCGGTAACTATGGGTAATTTTATACCCGTCGCTTCCTTAAAGAACAACTGTAACTCTTTCGCGCCGTTCTTCTCTCCGTCGTTGGCGTTCTCGGGTATAACTATCTCGTAATCGCTTTTCCCGAATCTCACTATATCTCTTTCGTTACTGCCGAAAGCCGTAACGATCCCGAAACACGAAACCGCAACGACGACCGCAAGCGTGATCGCGGCAACTATCCCGAATCGTTTTTTATTGATCATATTCATTGCTCTGTCCCCCCTATATAGCGACGATCTCGTAAGTCGCGAAACCGACGTTACCGAAACGGTCTTCGGCGTAATACATCACTTTATAGACGCCTGCGCGACTGAAATAAAACTCGTTCTTTTCAAGCACCCTGGTTACGCCTTCGGTGTCCGTTATTACGGTCAGAACGTCTATCGATTCGCCGTCGCCGCTCCGTGCGGTCGCACTCGCGATCCTGTATGTGTTGCCCGCGTAAACGGCGGTGTGTTTATCGGTCTCCGATATTACGACTTTCGGGAGCGTCGTGTCGTAAGAATTTATCGTAATGTCCCCGATCTTACGACTTCTGCCCGAATCCATACACTTAAAGGAGACGTAATATCCGCCGTAAGCGTTAACTTCTATTTCGTAGACTCTCGTAAGATCTTTTACTTTATCCATAGTGATTCCGTCGATCGTTACGCAGTAATTGCCGTCGGGGTCCTGAACGGATATCGTGCCGCTCGTTTCAAAACTCAATACGTCTTCTACGAACAATCCGCTGATAACGATCTTGTCGCCTTTCGTTTTGGCGCCTTCGTTGATGTCGAGATAGTATTGCGGCGGCGTATATTCGGAACTTTCGTTATTTAAATACTGTTTGCATAAAGACGTAACGTCCAAGATCAGTTCGCCTTCGTTTCTCTCGGATTCCACCGCAAAAGCGAGCATTTCTTCTACCGTTCCGTTCTCGAACGGATAACCCGCGTTTACAGGCACGCTTTTCATATTTCCGTTGTGCTGCGTAAGCAAATCGAAAAAGC
>JAFZXG010000003.1 GCA_017616925.1 Clostridia bacterium
AGCCCTTCTATCGCCACGCTTATAGATATTCTTTCGGCTTTGGGGACTGATCTGAAAGAGTTTTTTTCAAGCGACGATACCGAAGAGAAAGTTTCTTTCAACAAAAACGAGTTTATAGAGAAAGTCACCGACGAATATACGCTGAACTGGTTAGTTCCCAACGCGCAGAAGAACGCTATGGAACCCGTGCATATGAAGTTAAAGGCGGGTTGTTCTACGGACGAAGATTTTCCGCACGAAGGGGAAGAGTTCGGGTACGTTATAAAGGGCGAGATCGTTTTAATGCTAGGAAAACGCAAGATAAAGGTGAAAAAAGGCGAGAGTTTTTATTATTCGTCGAGTAAGATCCACCAAATAATAAACAAGGGTACGTGCGACGCGGAGTTTATCTGGGTGTCGTCGCCGCCGTCGTTTTGATTTCGGAGAAAACTATGCATAAGACGACTGAAAATATAATCGAACTCACGGGCGTTACCCGTATTTTCGAAGACGGCGTCGCCGCCGTGGATAATCTCAATCTCTGCGTAAAAAAGGGAGAGTTCGTGACGTTTTTAGGGCCTTCGGGCTGCGGAAAGACGACCACTCTTCGTATGATAGCGGGGTTTGATAAGCCTACCGAAGGAACTATCCTATTAAACGGGGAAGATATTACCAAACTTCCCCCGAACAAACGCCCCATAAACACGGTCTTTCAGCGTTACGCGCTTTTCCCGCACCTTAACGTGTACGAAAATATAGCGTTCGGGCTTAAATTGCGCAAAGATCCCGTAGAGACTTCGGGGAAGGACGGCAAGACCGTCGTTAAAAACAAAAGACTCAAAAAAGCCGACATAAAAGCCAAGGTCGAAAAAGTCTTAAAAATGGTCGATCTCGAAGGTTTTGAAAAGCGTAGCGTTTCGACGCTTTCCGGCGGTCAGCAACAGAGAGTCGCTATCGCCAGGGCGATAGTCAACGAACCCGAAATCTTACTTCTCGACGAACCTTTGGGCGCGCTCGATTTAAAGATGAGAAAGGATATGCAACTTGAATTAAAAGAGATGCATAGAAAACTCGGCATAACCTTTATTTACGTCACTCACGATCAGGAAGAAGCGCTTACTATGTCTGACACGATCGTCGTAATGAAAGACGGCGTTATTCAACAGATGGGTACGCCGACCGATATATATAACGAACCAAAGAACGCTTTCGTCGCCGACTTTATCGGGGAAAGCAATATTTTCTCGGGTACTTATCTCGGGAATAAGAAAGTAAGGTTTATAAACCGCAATTTCGACTGCTTGGACGAATTCGAGAAAAACGAAAAGGTGGACGTTGTTGTCCGTCCCGAAGACGTTACTCTCGTCGATAAGGGAGAGGGGCAGGTCGGCGGCAAGGTCATAAGTTCTATTTTCAAGGGTGTGCATTACGAAATGATCGTGCTTATCGGTAAGACCGAGATCGTCGCGCAGGACACCAAAGAAAGAAAGGTCGGCGAGTTCGTGGACGTAAAACTCGAACCCGACGATATTCACATTATGGCGAAGGAATTTTCGTCGAACAAGTACGAAGGGTATATCACCAAAAAGAATACCGTCTGTTTCGGGGACGGCGAATTCGATTGCGACGTAACGCAGTTATACGAAGGTTCTATTTTAGACGAAGACGGGTATCTTATCACCAAGGACGGCGAGAGAATAGATCTTACCGACGTAGACGTGAACGTGGAAGTCGGACTTAAAGACATATCCATTTCGGACGATCAGGACGCGGGCGGTGCGATAGGCAATATCGTTTCTATTATTTATAAAGGCGACCACTATCAACTTATAGTAAGGACGGACGAAAACGAAGAAGATTTCGTATTCGATACAGAAGATACTTATAACGAAAACGACAGAGTGTCGGTGATTATTCCCAAAGATAAAATAAAACTTTCCTTAAAAGCAGAGATCAAAAGATGACTGATAAGACGAACTTCAACGGAAAACTTAAAAGATCTTTTACGTTTAACAGGGGACAACTGTGTATTCCTTACGCGGTGTTCCTTCTTCTTTTCGTGATTTTTCCGTTGCTCGTTATCGTCTATTATGCGTTCACTTCTAAAAGCGGCAGTTTCGGTTTCGATAATTTCGTGTGGTTTTTCACCGACGAAACGAACTTTGCCATTATTTTAAGAAGTATCCTTATAGGGCTTGTTAGTACGGTCGGTTGCTTGTTTATAGGGTATCCCGTCGCTTACGTTTTGTCAAGAATAAAATCACACAGGCGCACAATACTTTTACTCTTATTCGTAGCGCCCATGGTAATAAACTTCGTTCTGCGCGCAATGGCGATGAAGGAACTTTTGAGTTTTTTCGGGCTTTTGGGCAGACGGCATTTTTTAAACACCGTGATAGGTATGGTTTACGACTATCTTCCGTTTATGATACTCCCGTTATACAGCGTCCTTATTAAGACGGATAAAAGTCTCGAAGAAGCGGCGTTCGATCTGGGCGCGGGTAGTGTAAAGGTATTTACGAGAATCACTCTCCCGCTCTCGATTCCGGGGATTATAAGCGGTATCACCATGGTGTTTTTACCGTCTATGACGAGTTACGTAATAAGCGACACCTACACAGCCAAAAATATTACCATAATCGGTTCGCGGATAGACGATCTTTTCGGACAGAACGATTTTAACAGCGCGTCCGTGATCGCGCTCGTACTTCTTCTTATCATGTTCGTAACGACTGCTGTAACGGGCGGTTTTTCAAAGGACGAAAACGCAAGGGGGGTGGAATTATGAGAAAGTTCTGGGGAACTTTTATCGTGGTCTTCGCACTGACTTTCGTTTACGCGCCCATAGTCCTTCTTTCGATATACAGTTTTTCAAACAGTAAAACGCTGACCTGGACGGGATTTACTTTCGAACCTTACGTTTCGATGCTTTCGAACGAAGAGATTATCGATATGGTCAAAAACACTCTTCTTCTCGCGCTTTTTTCCGCAACTATATCGACTATTCTCGGCACGGTCGGCGCGATAGGGATCTATTATAATAAAAAGTGGCTCGGCAAATTTACTTCGGCGTCGTCGAAAATACCCGTTATTAACGCCGAAATAGTTACGGCGATTTCGCTCGCGCTTGTGTTTTCTTTCGTGTTTTTGCGCAGGACTTATCTTTCGCTTTTAGTGGGGCACGTCGTTTTAAGCGTTCCTTTCGTGGTGCTTTCGGTACTCCCTAAATTAAAACAGATGGACGGCAGTTTATACGAAGCGGCACTCGACTTGGGCGCAACGCCCGCTCAAGCGCTTTTTAAGGTGGTAATCCCCGAAATATTCCCGGGTATTTTTTCGGGATTTATGCTTGCGATAACCTTATCTCTCGACGATTATATGGTTTCTGCCTACAATAAACCCGACGGGTTCGAGACTGTAAGCACTTTCGTCTATAAGGCGCTTCGAAGACCGAGAAACGCGCCTTTTGCCGAACTTCGCGCTTTCTCGTCCATACTGTTCGTTTTAATGATAATTGTCGTTATAATACTGAATTTCAGGATCACGTCTAAAAACAAAAAAGAACAAAAACTTCTAAGGAGATAAAAAATGAAAAAGATTTTGAAAAAAGCGCTGGTTGTGTTACTCGGCACGGTGATGGCGGTACCCGTATTTGCGTCGTTCGCCTGCTCTAAAAGGGTCGATCTTAAAGTCTATAACTGTTACGACTATATGGACGAGACGCTTATATCCGATTTCAAGGCGTACTATAAGGAAAAGACGGGAAAGTCCATAACCGTCCAGTATTCCTGTTACGATACGCCCGAAGATCTGTATAACAATCTGAAAATAAAAGGTAGCGATTACGACGTGGTATGTCCGTCCGACTATATGATAGAAAAGATGGCGAGAGAAGGCATGCTTCGTAAAATCACGCTTCCCGAAGACAGTATTTATAACGCCAACGTATCCCCGTTCATCAAAGAAAAGTTTGAAAGCGTCACTTGGGGCGACGATAACGAATATAATCTTTCGCAGTACGCGATAGGGTATATGTGGGGAACTATGGGGCTTTGCTATAATCCCGAAAACGTTGACGGCGAAGATATGAAGTCTTGGTCAACGCTTTGGAATACGAACGCAAGTTTTTCGATAAAAGACAGTGTAAGGGACACTTACTTTATAGGGCTTGCCAAAAAGTATCAGACCGAACTTGAAGCGAACAAGGCGTTATACGAAAGCGATTACGCGACTTATTACGCTAACCTTAAAAACTACTTTAACGACACGTCTGAGACGACCGTAACGCAGATGGAAAGCATTTTAAGATCGTTAAGGACCAATTCGTACGGTATGGAAGTCGATGAAGGCAAGGATATGATAAAGAGAGGGGAAACCGACGTTTATTTTGCCTGGAGCGGAGACGCGGTCTATGCTATGGACGACGCGGAAGAAGTCGGTAAGGAACTTATGTATTCGGTTCCGGAAGAAGGTTCTAATATCTGGTTTGACGGCTGGTGTATTCCGACTACCGCAAAGAATCCCGAACTTGCAATCGAGTTTATGGAATTCATATCCCGTCCCGATAACGTCATAAAGAATATGGAATATATAGGCTACGTGAGTTGCGTGGCGTCTGACGACGTGTTCGACTGGGTAGTCGATACTTACGGTGCCGACGAAGGAGAATATGAAGTCAATCTTAATTATTTCTTTAAGGCGGACGGTTCCGACGGCGACTATACGGTAGTGACCGACACGCTCGGCAGGCAGTTTTCAGCGCAGTATCCCGACGAAGAAGTAATCAAGAGATGCGTTATGATGAACTATTTCCCGCCGGACGCGAACGAAAGAGTTACGAGAATGTGGATAAGGGTAAAAAGTTAAATAACCGCCGAAATTATACGCCCGAAGGCAGATGCCTTCGGGCGTATCTTTTTTTTAATAATCCCACTTGGGAATATAGACTTCGCTTTGACTCTCGAATTTTTGGTAGTACATATTCTTTATTCCAAGTGTAAGGGCGTAGTCTAAAACGTTTTCGTATTCTCTCTTCGTTATCCTGCGTTGTAATTCCGGAAACTTTTCTATATCTCCGAAAGGCGTGTACTGGCTCATAACGTTGATATACGCTTTATCTTTTATTCCGCTAAACCAGTCCAGAATTTTCTTACTGTCGGAAACGCATTGAGGGAGAACGAGATGGCGAACTATAGTTCCGCTTTTTATAAGTCCGTCGTCTCCGAAAACAAGCGGTTTATTCACCATAAACTCTATCGCGGCTTTAGCGTATTCAAAATAATTTTTCTTACCCGTGTACCTAATAGACAAGTCGGGAGAAAAGAACTTTATATCGGGCAGATAAACGTCTATATACCCGTCTATTATTTTTAATACTTCTACGCGTTCGTACCCGTGCGTGTTGTACACGATAGGGATTTTCGGTCTGTATATTTCTAACGCCTTTATTATTCCGTCCGAAAAATGCGTGGGGTTTACGAGATTGATATTGTGCGCGCCGCTATCTTCGAGAGTTTTGAATATGTCGGCGAGTCCGGCGGGGGTGATATATTTCCCGCGCGTATTTCTCGAAACTTCGTAGTTCTGACAGAACACACACCTTAAAGAACACCCGCAAAAGAATACGGTTCCCGAACCGTTCTTGCCCGAGATCTCGGGTTCTTCGAATTTATGCAAATAAAATTTTGCGATACGGAGTTTACCGTCCGTACCGCAAAGTCCCGATTCTTTATTCTTATCGATTTTACACCCGTTGGGGCAGAGAGAACAAATCATTATTCGAGTTCGAACGCCCCCGAGTAGAGTTGATAATACTTACCTTGCTGACTTATAAGCGAATCGTGAGAACCGCGTTCTATGATCCTGCCGTTCTCCAACACCATTATAACGTCCGAGTTCTGCACGGTCGAAAGTCTGTGCGCGATGACGAACACCGTTCTGCCTTCCATAAGCCTGTCTGTGCCTTTCTGAACGAGTGCTTCGGTACGGGTGTCTATGGACGAAGTGGCTTCGTCGAGTATCATAACGGGCGCGTCTTTAACGGCCGCCCTTGCGATGGACAATAACTGTCTTTGACCTTGCGAAAGATTAGCCCCGTCCGCCGTAAGCATAGTTTCGTAGCCGTTGGGGAGACGGGTGATAAAGTCGTGCGCACAGGCGAGTTTCGCCGCAGCGATACACTCTTCGTCGGTCGCCGAAAGTCTGCCGTAGCGTATGTTTTCCATAACCGTTCCCGTAAACAAGTTGGTGTCCTGCAAAACTATGCCGAGAGATCTTCTCAAATCCGATTTTTTGATCTTATTGATATTTATACCGTCGTATCTTATCTTGCCGTCGGCGATATCGTAAAAACGGTTAATAAGGTTGGTTATCGTGGTTTTACCCGCGCCCGTTGCCCCTACGAAAGCGACTTTCTGTCCGGGGTGCGCGTAAAGCGAAACGTCGTGAAGAACGATTTTTTCGGGCGTGTAGCCGAAATCGACGTCGGTCATCTGAATATCGCCCTTAAGTTCGGTATAGGTGAGAGTTCCGTCCGCTTTGTGTGGGTGTTTCCATGCCCAGTGTCCCGTTCTCTCTTCGCACTCTTCGATGTTGCCCTTATCGTCTATTCTGCAACGCACGAGAGTCACGTACCCGTCGTCTTTTTCGGGCGTTTGATCCATAAGATCGAATATTCTCGACGCACCCGCAAGCCCCATTACG
>JAFZXG010000065.1 GCA_017616925.1 Clostridia bacterium
GGTAAAAAGGATCGTGGAAAGCGACGGTGCGAGAAAGTACGTCGTGGTATCCGCGCCGGGAAAGAAAAATAAGTCCGATATCAAGATAACGGATATTCTCTACAAGTGCCACGAAGAAGTGGAAAAGACGGGAAGTTGCCGTGTTTCCTTCGAGACGGTAAGGACGAGATTCAAGGAGATCGTAAGCGGGCTCGGCTTAAAACTCGATATAAATTCTATACTCGATCAAACCCAAAAGGAGATAGAAGAGAAAAAGAGCGCGGACTTTGCCGCTTCCCGCGGGGAGTATTTAAGCGCGATCGTCGCCGCGGACTTTTTAGGCTACGAATTCGTGGACGCGACCGAAATGATACGGTTCGACAGCCACGGCAAACTCAACGAAGAATATACCGACGACAAGGTGGGACTTAAACTCAAGGCAAAAGAAAGAGCGGTTATTCCCGGATTTTACGGTAAAGATTTTCAGGGCAACGTAAAGACGTTCAGCCGCGGCGGCAGCGATATAACGGGTTCTATAATAGCCCGCGGAGTAAAGGCCGATCTCTACGAAAACTGGACGGACGTCAGCGGGTTTTTGGTCTGCGATCCGAGGATCGTACCCGAAGCGGATGCTATTAAACAGATAACCTATAAAGAACTTCGCGAACTTTCGTATATGGGCGCGCAGGTTCTTCACGCGGAAGCGATCTTCCCCGTAATGAAAGGCAAGATACCTATCAATATACGGAACACTTTTAAGCCCGACGACGAAGGCACTATGATAGTTCCCAACGAAAAATACGACGGTTCTTCCAGCAACGTGGTGACGGGTATCGCGGGAAAGAAGAACTTTACCGTTCTCTTTATCGAAAAATCGCTTATGAATTCCGAAGTCGGTTTTATACGCCGCGTGCTTTCGGTCCTCGAACACTACGGGCTGTGCGTGGAACATCTGCCGTCTGGTATAGACACCCTTTCGGTCGTGATCTCTTCAGAACAACTCTCCGGCGGACTGCTTTCGGATATCGTCAACGACATAAGGGAGAGCGTCAGTCCCGACTACATACACGTTATCGAAAACATTTCGCTTATCGCCACCGTGGGACACGGTATGGCAATGCGCGCCGGTACTGCGGCGACGCTGTTTACCGCGCTTAAGGATGCGGGCATAAACGTCCGTATGATAGACCAGGGATCGAGTGAAATGAATATAATAATAGGCGTGGCAAACGCGGATTACGAGAACTGCATACGCGCCATATACAAGGCGTTCGTGAAATAAAATTATAATAAAGGAGACTAAATAAAATGGATTACGCTAAAGAATCGCTTAAACTTCACGCGGAGTGGAAAGGGAAAATAGGCACGGTTTCCAAAGTGAAACTCGAAAACAAGGAAGACCTGTCGCTTGCGTACACGCCGGGCGTTGCCGAACCTTGCCTTGCGATTAACAAGGACTACGACAAATCGTTTGAACTTACAGGCAGGGGCAATCTCGTAGCGGTCGTTACCGACGGTACTGCGGTTTTGGGACTCGGAGATATAGGGCCGGAAGCGGGCATGCCCGTTATGGAAGGGAAATGCGTCCTTTTTAAAACTTTCGGGGGAGTGGACGCGATCCCGCTTTGTATAAGGAGTAAGGATCCCGATGAAATAGTAAAGACCGTAAAACTTCTTGCAGGCAGTTTCGGCGGAGTCAATCTGGAAGATATTTCCGCACCGAGATGTTTCGAGATAGAGAAGAGATTAAAGGAAGATCCCGAAGTCGATATTCCGATCTTTCACGACGATCAGCACGGCACGGCGGTAGTCTGCGTGGCGGCGGTCATAAACGCGCTTAAAATAGTGGGAAAGAAATGGGAAGACCTTTCGATCGTGTTCAGCGGAGCGGGCGCAGCTGGCGTCGCTATCGCCAAACTTATGATATCGATGGGCGCGAAAGACGTCGTTATGTGCGACAGAAAGGGAATTATCTATAAAGGCAGAACAGAGGGCATGAATCCCGTTAAAGAAGAGATAGCCGAGTTTACCAACAAACTTGATAAGCGCGGTTCTCTTGCGGAAGCGCTCGTCGGCGCGGATCTTTTCGTCGGCGTGAGTTCCCCGGGACTTCTTACCGAAGATATGGTAAAGAGTATGGCGAAAGGCGCGATAGTTATGCCTATGGCTAACCCCGTTCCCGAAATTATGCCCGATCTCGCTATCAAAGCGGGCGCGGCGGTAGTCGGCACCGGAAGAAGCGACTTCCCCAACCAGATTAATAACGTCCTTGCGTTCCCCGGTATCTTCCGCGGCGCGTTGGATTGCAGGGCGACCGACATAAACGAAGAAATGAAAGTTGCGGCGGCTAAAGCGATAGCGTCGCTTGTGTCAAGCGAAGAATTAAGACCGGATTATATTATTCCTTCGCCTTTCGATAAGAGAGTCGCTCCGACGGTCGCGAAAGCGGTAAAGGAAGCGGCGATAAGAACGGGCGTAAACAGAATCTGATGACGTTTTACGAGAAAGTGTATTCGGTAGTGAAAACCGTCCCGTACGGAAAAGTAATTTCATACGGGGCGGTATCCGCACTTTGCGGGGCGCCGAGATGTGCAAGACACGTCGGGTGGGCGCTTCACGTAAACCCGTCGCCCGAAACCGTACCTTGTCACAGAGTAGTTTTTAAGGACGGCAGTTTAAGCCCCGCGTTCGCTTTCGGCGGTGAAAACGCACAAAGATTGCTTCTCGAAAAGGAAGGCGTCGGGTTTGATGAAAAAGGTCGTGTAAAACCTTGCTTTTTCGTAAAATAAATGATATTATAATTTAGATTTTAAAGCAGACGGCGACGGACAGAAAAGAAAACCCGCAAAAAGTATCGAAGAACTTTTTGCGGAGAGGAGGAGCCGCCCGAAATGTCAAGGAACGATTGAAGAATCGTTTCGGACGAAAGGGGCGTGCGACGACGGGGTGTAGCGCAGTTGGTAGCGCGCTTGGTTCGGGACCAAGAGGTCGTGGGTTCAAATCCCGTCACTCCGACCATACTAATGGCGGCGGACTTTTGTTCGCCGCCATTAGTATCGAAAAAGGAGACGGGATTTGAATAGGGAGCAAGCGACCGAAGGTTGCGCACTTACCGCAGGTAAGAAAACAGTCCGGTGGA
>JAFZXG010000066.1 GCA_017616925.1 Clostridia bacterium
CGGTGTATTCGGTCGCCGTGCTTACGGTCGCGCTTTTATACGGGTATTCGCCGTTTTTAACGCCGCTTATATATCTCGGCTCTTTTTTCGTTCTCGGAGAGAAAGGTATGCTGCTCCCCGCCGTTCCGCCCGCGATCTTTCTGCCCGCGGTGTTTCTGATCTATAAAAAATTCAGAACTTCGCCGTCTTACGCCGCGGTAATATATACTCTTATCTCGCTTTCGCTCTTCGTAATTACCGGAAACGACGGCGCGCCCGCCGAACTCGAAAGACGGCTTATCGCCGTAGCGGTAAGCGGCGCGCTGACTCTGTTTTTATCCGTGGCGGTAAAGTCCGTGGCGAAAAAAGGTCTGAAATACAAGTTAGGTTACGAAGAGTTCGCGTCCCTTTTTATCGTTATCGTCGCGGCGGGAATAGGAACCTGCAATCTCATCTCCCCGCTATTATGGAAATTTATCGCCGTGTTTTCGATACTTACTGTCTGCTTTATCTTCGGGCTGGGTGCGGCGACTCTGTTTTCCGCCATCCTTGGATTTCCCATTGCGGTATATTACGGGAATATTACTTACGTTTCGGTGTTTTTACTCTACGGCGTGGTGGCGGAAAGTCTTATGCCCCTTAAAAGACATCTCTCTTCGGTAGCGGTGGTGCTGTGCGACTTCGCCGTGCAGTATTTTTTCAACGTTTACGGCAGCAACGACTTTATACTCGTCGCCCCCGTCGCCGCGGGCGCGCTCCTGTTTTCGTGTATTCCGCAAAAACCGTTCGACCGCGTTAAAGAAAACCTTATGGTATTCCGCGAAAAACAACTCGTAAGACAGACTATAAATCGGAACAGAATAATGCTGTCTAACAGATTATACGACCTTTCGTGCGTTTTTTCGGATATGGCGGAAGCGTTCGAGTTATTCAAAAGAAAGGCTACCGGCGAAGAAACGGCGAAAAGCCTTATAATAAAGGAAATACGCGCGACGGTGTGCGCGGATTGCGACAATAACGGAAAATGCCACTCGCGCACCTTCGGCAAGTCGGAACTTATGAAACTTCTCGACGTAGGATTTGCGAAAGGCAAAGTGTCCTTAATTGACCTTCCCGAAAATCTGGTGGCTAAATGCGGTAGGCCGAACAATCTTTTATACGGACTGAATAAACTTATCGCCGACTACCGCTCTTACGCGCTCGACTACGCAAACCTTAACGCCGGCAGAGAGATGATCTCGAAAGAAGCCGAAGGCGTTTCGGAAATACTGCGCGGACTCGCCTTCGAGTCGGGTACTCTCTTAAAATACCGCAACGATCTGGAAAGAACGCTGTTTAACGAACTTTTAAAAAACGGCTTTTTGGTCGAAGAAACGCTCGTTTACGGTGAAAACGAAAATCTTACGGTCTCTGTCGTGATACTTATGAAGGAATTTAATTTAACGGCGTTTTCGCTCGTACTCTGCGGGGTTCTGGGACGGAATATGTCGCTTATAGATAAAAACGATATATCCGAAGATAAATGCTGTCTCACTTTCGGGGTGTCCGCGAGATTAGACGCGGTCTTCGGGGTTTCGGTCGCGGTAAAGGACGGCTCGATTAAAAGCGGAGACACACACTCGGTAATAAGACTTAAAGACGACAGGTTCCTGATAGCCCTTTCCGACGGTATGGGCAGCGGCGAGGACGCCGAACGGCTTTCGTCGATCTCCCTGTCTTTAATCGAAAGTTTCTATAAAGCGGGACTAAAAAGCGAAGTGATCTTAGGCACGGTCAACAGGCTTTTGTCCTTTAACGAAGAAGACGATTTCACCGCGCTCGACGTGTCGGTGATCGACCTTAAAAAAGGCACCGCCGACTTTATAAAATACGGCTCGCCCTACGGTTTTATTTTAGCCAAAGAAGGAATAAAGATCGTCGAAGGCAATTCCCTGCCGCTCGGCATCTTGAACGAATTAAAACCGTCGGTCTCGACTACACCCGTAAAATCGGGCGACGTGGTGTTATTAGTTACCGACGGCGTGTCGGACGCTTTTAAAGATTCTACCGCGATTATAGATTTCCTGCGTACCCTGCCCGCCAAAAACCCGCAAACTCTTACCGACTGCGTACTGAAAAAAGCGATAGACCTTTCGGACGGAAAGAAAAAGGACGATATGACCGTCCTTGCCGCGAGAATTTTTAAAAGTTAAAAAGCGTTAAATGAAATAGGATATATGAATATAAAAAAATCTACGAAATTTACTCGTAGATTATTTTGAACTTTTTGCTTATATTATTTAAAGTTTTTTACCACTTTGTCGGCACGCCGTCAACGTAATGCCAGAAGTTACCGTTATATGCCGTGCCTTGCTCGTTTAACTCAGGCTCTGTTTCGCTGTAATAGTAACGCGTAGCAGAAGTCAAGGCTGAATTATAAAAATATATTGATATCTGTGTCCAGTCTTCCGCTGTGCCATTATAATATACTCTCGTTAAACCGCTACAATCAGCGAACGCACTATCTCCTATTCTTATTACCCCGTTGCCTATTGTTACGCTTTCTAAACCGCTACAATCAAGGAACGCACAACTCCCTATACTCGTTACGCTGTCGGGACTTTCTATTTCTGTCAAACTGCTACAACC
>JAFZXG010000067.1 GCA_017616925.1 Clostridia bacterium
AGGCGGAGAACATGGAAAAGAAAATCAGCGGCTTTGATTTCGACTATATGTCCTTCGATCACAAGTTATACGAAAATCCCGTGCGGGATTTTCACGATTCGGCAACTCACATGCACCATTGCTATGAGTTGTTGTATTTTTTACGGGGCAACGCCGTCTTTATCATCGAAGATAAGTATTATAGGCTTCAGGAACACGATTGCCTGATCGTCAGAAAAAATACGGCGCACCATCTGAAAATATTAGCGAACGAACCTTACGAAAGGTACGACGTTCTGTTCGAGATGGACGAGTGCCCCGAAAGTATCCTCGGGTTTTTCGAAGAAGTCGAACTTATCAACTGCAGAAACAACAAAAAAGTGCTTTCATGCCTTCAGGATTTCGAGACTTTTCTTAAACTGCCCGAAAAAGAGTACAGGTCGTTCGCTCAGGGGTTACTAAAACAACTTCTATACAGTATCTGGCTCGGCTACGAAAATCGGGACGAAATGTCAGAAGTCTATACTGCAAGTATTATCGCCAAAGCGACCGATTATATTACGAACAATCTGTTTACGATAAAGTCCGTTTCCGAAATTTGTAATCATATTTTCGTCAGCGAAGGGTACTTTTTCAGCGCGTTCAAAAAACATATGAACATCACTCCGAAAAAGTATATCGTTCAAAAACGCCTTATCGCCGCGTGGGATATGCTGAAAACGGGTAAAAAACCTTCCGAAGTGGCTTTTGCCTGCGGATTCAACAGTTACGTTAATTTTTACAGAGATTTCGTCGCGTTCTTCGGTATGAAACCGTCTGAGTGTTTAAGATCGAGGGCGACGCGTATTTATATGAAAAACAACAACGTTTGAAGGGGCGATAAAAATGAAAAAACTGATTAAATCCGCGTTTGCGGACGAATATTCCGCGGATCTATCCGAACAGATATCCGCGCTTAAAAAACACGGTATAGAAAATCTCGAATTAAGGTCGGTCGGCGGCAAGTTTATCCCCGATATTTCCATTTCGGAAGCCAAAGAGATAAAAAAAGTATTAGACGGGGAAGGTATAACCGTCTCCGCACTCGGTTCACCCTTGGGGAAAGTCGTTATAACCGAAAACATGAATGACTATAACGAAAAGTCCGAGCATATATTCGACGTCGCCGATATTATGGGAACGAAACTCGTTCGGTGTTTCAGTTTTTATTCACCGAACGGTTCTTTTTCGGGGCTTAAAAACGCGGTTTTCGACGAACTCGGGGAACTCGTTAAAAGAGCGGATAGGCGCGGTATTACCCTGTGCCACGAGAACGAGGCGAAAATCTACGGCGAAAGCCCCGAAAAATGTTTTGAATTACTCGAATACTTCGGCGGAAAAATGAAGTGCGTTTTCGATATGGGGAACTTCGTTTTAGACGGGTTTACGCCTTATCCCGACGCCTATGACTTACTTAAAAAACATATCGAATATTTCCATATCAAAGACGCCCTTTCGGTCGGCGCGATAGTTCCGCCGGGGAAAGGGGAAGCGAAAATAAAGGAAATACTGAAAAGTTATTCCGAAACCGCGGACAAGAACGCTTTTATCACGTTAGAACCGCATTTGCAGACTTTCTCTGGTCTGAACGCGTTAGTCGGCAAAAAGTTCGACAATCCGTATAAATACGAGAATCAGAAAGTCGCGTTCGACGACGCCGCGGAAGAATTAAACGAATTACTAAAGATCTTATAAATATAAAAGGAGACAGAAATGAAAAAGATCGTTATTTTAGGTTGTGAAAACTCGCACGCGGACACGTTTTTGGATATTATCAAGAACGATACCGCGTATTCCGACGTCGTAGTTTTAGGCGTTTACAGCGACGAAACCGACGCCGCCGAAAAACTTAAAGAAAAATACGGCGTGTACGTTATGAAAAGTTACGACGAGTTCGCGGGGAAGGTGGACGGCGTCGTTATCACCGCGAGACACGGCGCGAACCATTATAAATACGCCAAGCCGTATATGACCGCAAATATCCCTATGTTTATAGATAAACCTATAACGATAGACGAAGGCGAAGCGGTGGAGTTTATGAAAAAGGCGATTTCTCTCGGCGTAAAACTTACGGGCGGTTCTTCCTGTAAACTCGATCCCTTCGTTCAGGAATTAAAAGCCGACGCCGCTTCCGAGACGGACGGAAAGACGGTCGGCGGGTTCGTCCGCGCGCCGTTAGAGTGCGACGAAAAATACGGCGGGTTTTTCTTCTACGCGTCGCATATGGTCGAAATAGTCGGCGAGATATTCGGGCTTTATCCGAAGTCGGTAATCACCACGGACAATAAAGACACCAAGAGCGTTATTTTCAGGTACGGCGATTTCGACGTTTCGGGACTTTTCGTCGAAGAAAAATATAAGTATTACGTTTTAAGATGTTCTGAAACGGCGAGTAAGGGTAAGACGGTTCCCGAAGTGAACTGGAGGCCTTGCTTTAAAGTCGAATTCAAAGAGTTTTACGACCTTCTCTGCGGCGGGGAGATGGTAAGATCTTACGAAGACTTTATCGCGCCCGTGTTTACTATGAACGCCGTTTACCGTTCCTTAAAGGACGGCAAAGAGACAGAAGTAGGAAAATTTTCTTTATAAGGAGTTGATATATGAAAAAACTTGACGTTGCGATAATAGGTCAGGGCAGAAGCGGAAAAGATATCCACGGCACGTACTTCCGTTCGGAAAGAAACGTGTTTTACAACGTAAAATACGTCGTCGAATTCGAAGAACACAGAAGAGAAATAGCCGAAAGCATATTTCCCGGCTGTGTTACGCTTGAAAATTACACCGAACTGTTCGATAAGGACGTCGATCTCGTCGTGAACGCGTCCTACTCGGATATGCACTATCCCATTACCAAAGACCTTTTAAAGCACGGGAAGAACGTTCTCGTAGAAAAGCCGCTCGGCAGGAACAGATTCGAGTGCGAAGACCTGATAAGGACGGCTAAAGAAAACGGAGTGATTCTCGCGGTATTCCAGAACAGCACCACCGCGCCGTACTGCGTACACGCCAAAAAACTTATGAAAGACGGGGTTTTCGGCGAAGTAAAGCAGATCAGTATAAGTTTCAACGGTTTCTCGCGCAGGTGGGACTGGCAGACCTTACAGAAGAAAATGGGCGGCAGCGTCTACAACACCGGACCGCACCCCATAGGTTTGGCGCTTGAATTTTTAGATTACGACGACAACGTAAAGGTCGAGTATTCCCGTCTCGACAAGTGTTTAACGAGTGGGGACGCCGAAGATTACGCCAAAATAATCCTGTCCGCGCCGAATAAACCGCTTGTCGATATCGAGATCAACTCGGTCGATCCGTATTCGGATTACAATATAAAAATTCAGGGTACGAAAGGCGGTATGAAGAGTACCACGCGCGCCTATAAATATAAGTATCTCGACTGGAAGGATTATCCGCCCCGTCCGCTTATGGAAGAGTCCCTTCGCGATAAGGACGACAACCCGATCTACTGTAACGAAGAGCTTAACTTTAAGGAAGAAGAAGGAAAATATCCCGGCACGGCTTTCGATATAGGCACGGCGACGATATACGAAAACGTTTACAACGTGATTCTCGGAAAGGGCGAACTTATAGTAAGCCCCAAGGACATTTCCAAACTTATCGGCATCATCGAAAAGGTACACGCCGACAATTATATGGAGAGAGAGTTTTAATAGTAATTTATGAAACACGGATCGGTATTCGGTAAAGCAAATTACGTGGGATCGGGCGACGATTCCCTATGTCCTTTTATTCTCGACTCGTTTACTTACGGCGGGGAAGAAAGGGTAGAGATCACTATTATCGGGTTTTCGTTTTTCAAACTCTTTATAAACGGAAAACCCGTGCAGGAAGAATATTTCCTGCCGCTATACAGCGATTACGAACCGCGGGATTTCCCCAAGGGCGAAATTCTCGGACATCGCGCCTATCCCGAAAAGATCGATATCACGAAGTTCTTAAAAGACGGCAGGAATACGCTTGCCGTTTTGCTCGGTAACGGCTGGTATAACGGTTCGGGACATCAGAAGGCGTACGGAGTGAAAAAGGTCTGCTTTAGGATCGATTTTATTTCGGGCGGCAAAGTAGTTCGCGAAGTTTTTTCTGACGACGAAGCAAAATGGTGCGATTCTTTCCTGTATAAAAGCGATAATCACACTTCGATAAAATGGGGCGAAGAACAAGATTACCGGAATTTCGATTTCAATATTTTAAGCGATTCGGAAAGCTGGGAAAACCTTCCGAACGTCGTAATTGAGAAAAATCTCGATACGGAGTATTATTTTTCAGATTGCCCGAGAGATAAAAAGATAAAAACACTTATACCCACGCTCGTTAAAGACGGTGGCGTGTATAAGGTTTACGACCTTGGCATAAACACGACGGGAATACCCGTAATAAAAGGTGCGGGTGAAGCGAACTGTCTTTTCTCCGAAAGTTTGCGCGACAACGATATCGACGAAAAATATATCCACGGTCAGTATTTTATAGTTCGTTTCGGCAACGGGACGGATACGGCGAGTCCGTATTTTACCTGGCTTGCCTGCAGGTACGTTAAGGTCGTCGGTAACGCGGAGTTGGTGCGTTTCGACGTCGTTCACAGCGACGTGAAGGTTACTTCGGACTTTAAATGCGACGACGATACGTTAAACTGGCTGTATAAGGCGTTTTTGAATACGCTTTTGACCAACTATCATACGGGCGTGCCGTCGGACTGTCCGCAGTTTGAAAGGCGCGGATATACGGGCGACGGACAACTTGCTTGTCGCGCGGCGATGTACATGACCGATTCGGAAAAATTCTATAGAAAATGGATAGCGGATATTTCCGACTGTCAGGACGAAATAACGGGAAGAGTGCAGTACACCGCGCCTTATACCCGCAGCGGCGGTGCTTCCGGCGGTTTCAGTTCGGCGATAATCAAAGTTCCTTATCAGTTCTGGAAGTTTTACGGAGACGACGGTCCTATGCGCGCCTTATACCCGAAAATGCTTAAATATCTCGACTATATGGAAAGCCTTTCGGTAGGCGGACTCGTAGTAGTTAATCCGCTTGACGTTCTTTTTATAGGCGACTGGTGCGGTCCCGACACGGGAATAGTAAAATCGCCCGGCGGACTCTTGCCGACGGCGTTCGTCAACACTTATTTTTATATAAAATCGCTGAAAAGGGTTTCCGAGATCGCGGAATATCTGGGATTTAGCGGCGATGCGGAAAAAATGACCGAAAAAGCGAAACGGAAGGGGGATATCTTTACCGCGGCGTACTTTAACCACGTAGCTGGAATGTATTTCGGCACGGCGGGCAGTTTTTTCGGCGGCGAGCAAGGTGCGGACGCTTTTGCTTTCGATTTGGGACTCGATATCGACGGTCTTATAGAAAAAGTAATAAAACGCTATTCCGATCTCGGTTATTTTGATACGGGCATATTCGGAACGGAAGTTCTTACAAGGCTGCTGTTCGAATCTGGAAACGGTGAGATCGCCTACAGGCTTATGACCGCGAAAGAACCGCACGGGATAAGTGAGTGGCGCGAACGCGGGCTTACTACGATCCCCGAATATTGGCGCGAAGGAAGATCGCTCAATCATCCCATGAAAGGCGCTTTGACCGTCTGTCTTTTCGAGTATATTCTGGGTATTCGTCAAAGGGAAGGAACGGCGGGATTCGAAGATATTATTATATCTCCGTGTAGAATATCCGAACTAAATAACGCCGAAGGCTATATCACGACGGTAAAAGGTAAAATAGCCGTAAAATACGTTCGTACGGCGGATAAAACGGTTTACACGGTTACCGTCCCGTCGGATGTAAAAGCGGAGTTATGGGAAGGCGATAAGGTCTTTACCTTAAAAGCGGGAGAAAACGTTATCGTAATATAAAACGGTAAAAACACGCATTATTTTTCGTTAAAGGGGATGCCGATAAAATGGCTGACAAATTAAGGATCGCTATAATAGGACTCGGAAACATAGGAACTCTGCACGCGAAGATCGCGGACGAGACCGAAGATCTCGTCGCGGTATGCGATATCGACGCGGCCGCGCTTGAAAAATACCCCGACAAGCAAAAATACGGCGACTACGTTAAAATGCTTGACGAAGTTAAACCGGACGTCGTGCACGTCTGTACGCCGCACTATCTCCATGCGGAAATGATAATCGCCGCGCTTGACAGAAATATCAACGTCCTATGCGAAAAGCCCATGTGTATAAGTAGCGCCGAGATAGAAAGGATACTCACCGCAGAGAAAAAATCAAAAGCGATACTCGGCGTTTGTTTGCAGAACAGGTATATTCCCGCGTGTATTAAGGCGAAAGAGTTTTTAGAAGACCGCAAAATAGATTACGCTACGGGGCAGGTCGTCTGGAGCAGGGATAGGGAATACTACGAGCACGACGCGTGGCGGGGCAAAAAGAAGACCGAAGGCGGCGGAGTGCTTATAAATCAGGCGATTCACACTCTCGATATGTTGGAGTGGCTGGTCGGATTTCCGACTTCTTTAACTGCGATAACCGAAAATCTTACGCTTAAAGGCGTGATCGACGTGGAAGACACCGCGGTCATAATTGCGGAAGGCAAGGTCGGGTTTTCGTTTTTCGCGACAAACGGTAGCGTAAACGATTTTCCGTTTGAAATTACGATTTACGCGGGGGCAGACACCTTAAAAATCGTAAAAGATAAATTATACTTAAACGGTTCTCTCGTGGAAACAGAGATCGACGATATGTTTAATATAAAACCGTCTTACGGTAATAAACATAATACCCTTATCGCCGACT